>JAPLWX010000011.1 GCA_026396415.1 Microcaldota archaeon | reverse complement strand
GACAGGAAACGAATTGGTCTTTTGCAGAGAGAGCCAACCGACAATCAGCAAAAAGAGGAGTGAGGAATATAACAGTTTAGGTGAAAAGAAGGGCTGGGACTGAACCGTTGAAATTGGGGAATTTTGAACCGTTGTTTACAGTAAGTATGATATTTTGCTCAGAAGCTACTCTGTTGGGTCATTGCTAGCAAGCTAACCCACTGGAGCGGTGTCATCACAGCGCAATAGTTACGCTAAGCTTACTTAAAAAAACCCGCTGGAGCGCCCTCTTTTTGCAGCGGCAAAAAGGGGCCCCTTTTTCGCTGTCCTCTTTTCGCTTCGGCGAAAAGGGACGCCTTTTTCCGAAGGAAAAAGTGCGCAGCGAAAAAGTGGGCGGCGCAGGAAAAAGAAACTAGTACAGCACAATCACGGTCTCGGTGTAGCGGCGTATCGAGCCCTCGTTCAGCCTTCGCTTGAGCATGTCGTCCATCATCTGCTTGCAGACGTCGGGAGATTCAGCGAGCCACCCCAGGTGCAGGTTCAGCCGTATTATCCTTTCGGGTATGGTGTGCCTCGTGCTTTTGGGCGGCATGCGCCTTCCTGCAAGCGCCTCCCTGATTATGTCCTCCTTCGTGTAGAGCCTCCTGTAAAACGCGGTGTAGCCGCGCGCAAGGTATTCCTCCACCTTGTCATCAGCCACATACTGCAAGTCGCGCTGTTCCAATGCGGACAGGAACCTCCTCTGCTGGGCAATCACGCCCTGCATGGTCCTCTCGTTTGAATTGTAAAGGTAGCACTCTTTTTTTCCATCTTCCGCCTTCACGTATAAGAAAGTGCCGTCCATCCTCTCAATCGCAGCCTTGCCTGCCTCAAAATCAACCTTCTCAGGCCGAAAGCCGTCGATGTCGCCGGGCTTTATGGTCTTGGAGACGGGGAACCATCCGCCCACGCCGATTTCGTCGCTTTTGTAGTCAATGAGCTGGCAGGCGGCGTTCGGGCATTTTATGGAGTCAAGCACGGCTTTCCTGTGGTTGCCGTCTATCACTATGTAGTGCTCATTGTCCACGATTATCGGATCCACAAGGCGCCCCATGTTGAGCATGGACTCGCGCAGGCGCTGGAAGTTGAAGGGGATTATCTCCTCGTGCGAGCGCAGCTTGTCAGTGGAAACGACCTGCAGCCTTGCAACTATGTCCTCAGCTATCATAATCCGCACCTGCCACGGCTTTGTTTCATGCACGACATTTATTAAATTGCTATTCTTGCACTGCAAAAAGCATCGCTCCGCCCGCTCTTTGCAATGGCTGAAAAATTTCTGCCGGAATTTTCCATGCCTCAGCCGCTGTTAACCTCTACATATCAACAGCCGCGCTTGCGGCTGCCTTCAGCGGTTGTTCATATCATCATAGGCACCTGACATTTGGGATGAAGGCTTAAAATCTATTGGTATGTATCCCTCCCGGTGAGCAAATGGGGGAGCCTGACACCTGCATTGTGCCGGACATTGTGTTTTTCCTTCTTCAGAAGGGCGCGCACCGCGAGCCCAAGAGGATAACGACGGGAGAGATAGCCGAAGGGATAGGCGTCTCCCAGCAGACCGCAAGCAGGAAGCTCATAGCCCTTGAGCAGGAGGGCGCGGTGGTGCGGTCAGGGGGCGCAATCTCCCTCACCCCGAAAGCCGTTTCGCGCGTGCGGGCGTTCGTTTCCGAGGTGCTCGGGTCCCTCAAGGGCGAGGCAACAGTGTTCAGCGGCGCAGTGTCCGCCGGCATCGGCAAGGGCGCGCACTTCGTCTCGCAAAAGGAATACATGGGCGGCTTCAAGAAGCATCTTGACTTCTCCCCGTTCGCAGGCACGCTCAACGTGAAGATTGAGGGCGAGGGCATAGAGAAGCGCATCACGCTGCGCGAGCGGAAGCCCATCATTGTGCCGGGCTTCTCAAGGGGCAAGGCGACGTTCGGGAAAATCGACTGCTACCGCTGCGTGATAGGCGGATTGCCAGGCGCAGTGATATTCCCGGAGATGTCGGTGCACGGGCTTCAGGTGATAGAAGTCATCTCGCCGTTCAACCTGAGGAAGAAGCTCTCGCTTTCCGACGGCTCGCAAGTGATGGTGGAAATGGTCTGATTTTTTTTACTGCCAGCTCTCCCTGCTGTGTTGTCTAGTCCCGCTTTCATTGCCCCGAGCCTTGTCTGCCTGCACCTTGATTCGCTCTCGCGCTCCCTGCTCTACTGCCAGCTTCCCAGCCTTGTCTGCGCGCCGGTTTCCTTCATGCTTTTTTCCGCCGCCGCGCAGGTGCGCGACACCCTTTCCTCCGAGAAGTCGTGCTTTGCGCACAGGAACGACATGATTTTCTCCCTGTCCATCTTTTCCGCAGACACTTTCACTCCCTTCTCCACCGGCGGGTTGAGGAAAAAGTGCTCCACTGCCTCGAACAGGGGCATCTCATCCGTTGCGCCTGCCTTTTCCGCAGCCTCGCGCAGCGTCTTGCACTCCCTCACAATCTTGAGCGCCTTTTTCGGGCCAATCCCCTTCACTCCCTCGTCAAAATCAGTGCCAATCAATATGCCCATCCACACGAGCTGCTGCCTGCTCACGCCAAGTGCGGACAGCGCCGCCTCAAGCTCAATGAACTCAGGCTCAATGTCCACATACTCGTTCCTGCCGGGCAGCTTCCTCCTCCCGCCCACGGATAAATTGCGAAGCAGCAGCGGCGCGCCGAAAAGCAGGCAGTCCATGTCCTGTGAAGCGGCAGCATCAGCCGCGCCTTCAATGACAAGCTGCGACGCCTGCGCCTCGCCCTCGGAGGGCGCCTCAACGACAGGTATCCCCATGGCGCGCAGGAGCGTCTTGCTCTCCTCCACCATGGCGTGCGTGAGCCGCGAGGAAGCCTGCGCGTATTTTTTCGCAGACGCCATGTCTCCCTTCTCTAGCGCGTTTTTCCAGGCAGCCTCAGCCTCGCGCTTCCTGTCCGCCCTCTCGGATATCACATCCGACTTGAATTCCGGCGGCTTCCCGTCAAAAACATAAATCGGGCGTATGCCATTCTCAAGCAGCCGCGCATTCCTGTAGAATATCCCGGTGAGGTGCGCGGTGATGTTCCCGCCGGAATCCTGAAGCGGCGTGCCGTCAGGCTGGCGTATGGAGGAGAGGAACTGGTAAATCGCATTGTAGGCATCCACTGCAAAGCGCTTGCCCGACAGGCCGGAAAGCGTCACCGCGCGCTTGGGGACGTCCCCTAAGTCTACTCCCATAAGAACCGCAGCAATTTGCGTGCGCGCCAATATAAATCGTGCGCCATCGCCTAGCCGCCAAGCGTGCGCGCTGCCAGCCAGATTGCGGCTGCGCCAAAAAGCATAAGGGCAATCTGGAGCGCGGACTCGCGCGTCCTTTTCTCCTTGTGGAACTCGGGCATCAGGTCCGCGGATGCGATATAGATGAAGTTGCCTGCCGTGAATGCAAGCGCAAAGCTTTCAAGGTTTGCCACTAGGCCCGAAAAGAAATAGAAGAGCAGCCCGCCCGCGACCGCGGTAAGCGCGGTGAGCAGGTTGAGCAAAAGCGCCTCCTTTTTCCCATAGCCGCTGTAAAGCAGCAGGCTGAAGTCGCCAAGCTCATGGGGTATTTCATTGCCAGTTGGGCGATACCCCGCTGCTTGCAGCGGGCCCCGTCCACTTTTTGCCCGGGGCAAAAAGGGACCCCTTTTTCGCTACGGCGAAAAAGTGGGCTCCTTGGAGCGGGGCGCGACCAGAACGGCGAACCGTTCTGGTGCGCAGCAGAACGTTGCGACGTTCTGCTTGCGCCTTCGGTCGAATTCATTCTCTGGAAGGAGCGAGGCAATCCGCGCAGGCATCCGCTCGCTTGCCGCGGAAAACAAGAGCGCCGAGGGGCTCTCAGGCGTTATGAAGGCAGTGCTCCTTCTCGTTCACGAGGAAAAGATGGAAAAAAGCGCCTCCAACCTTTCGCATGAATTCGAGGACGTGGTCTCCACGCACGTCCACAGCAACCTCAAGCGCGGGAAATGCCTGGAGATTTTCGTCCTTGCAGGGGGCGCTGAGCGCATCCGCGGGCTTTTCAAGGCCGCAAAAGCCAGCAAAAAAATGGAATATGCGCGGCTTGTCGTGATTCCATGAAGATTTCCAAGGAAAAGCTCATGAAAAAATTTAGCAAAATTTTTTCAGCAGTGGAAGCCAAAGCTTCCACTTCAATGAAAAAGGGCAACGAGAGCCTTGCGGCAGGCGCGCTTTTCTCGCTGTCAAGTGCTGCGTGCCCATGCCCGGTCTGCATCGGCTCGTCCCTGCTTTTCCTGATTAACGGAATTCGCGAAAAGCTCTCCTGAACCATCAAGGCGCATTCCACAATTTTTTCGGCGGCATGGCGATGGCGGGCTGCCCCGTCACTTCTTCTTTTTCTGCTGTATCTCAAGTATGTCCCCCAGCGTCATTCCCTTCCCCTGCCCGTCCTTCACATTCACCGCAACGCCCGAGGAGACCTCCTGAAGGAGCTTGATGCCAAGCTCCCTCTCCAGCTTGTGCGCGAGCTTCGCGTCAGGCAGCGTCTTCTCATGCTCCACGCGCTCCAGGAAAGAGTGCTTCTCGTTTATCCTTTCCGCCAGCACCTCAAGGGGCAATCCCATTCTCTTCCTCGCATCGGCAATGATAGTCCCGTAGCCGTCAACAACTTCCATCTCCGCCCTGCCTGCGCGCGCAGGCTGGGCCGCCGGGTCGCGGACCGGCAGCGGCGAGCGCAGCAGCTTCCCTGCGCTTGAGCAGTCCTGGCACACATTAAGCTTCGCGCCTTCAACAAGCACTATATACCCTGCGCCTTCCGCGCCGCAAATTTCGCATTCCATGGGATGCACCCATCGCATTTTCCTGTGATAAGTCTTATATATTGTCTTGCTGGTGTTAGGCGCATGAAAAACAAAGGCAAAACAGCCCATCTAGACCTGGCGTTCGCGGTTTTCATCCTCATAGTGTCGATATTCCTCTTCCTCACAGTGCTGGGCTCATCGGTTTCCGCGTTCCTCAAGTTCATCCTTTCAGTCGCCGTGCTCGTGGGGTGCGGCTACGGGGTATCGCGCGCTTTTTCGTACGAATGCTGGTATGGCATCTTCCTCCTGCGCAGCCAATACGGGCTTTCATTGCTTGGCGGCCTGGCAAAAAAATACCCCGAATTCTGGCAGTCGCTATATGAGCTTGGCATGGTGATAGGCTTTGGCTCGTTCGCCTATTTCCTCCTTCCCAGGAAGAATTGCACCTGGAAGCGCATCGCATTCATCTACGGGCTTGGCACGGTCCTCATGGTGATGTTCTCCTACGTCATCGCCCCGCTTGCAACCGGCGCGCTTTTCTCAATGCTGTCCGGCGGCGCCGAGTTTGCATCCGCAGGCCATGGCCTGCAAACTTCCGTTGCCCAGTTCGCATTTGCGAAATACCTGTTCTTCGGCTTGCTGGTGCTTGGAGGTTTGTCCCTGATGACCACTGCAGGGCTTCTCATCTACGCATTCGTGGTGGTTGCCTCGCTCATAGGCGCGCAGGCTGCCGGCGTGTCCCTGTCATCCGTATCGCCGGGCGGCACGCCCATAATACCAGGCATCAATCTGCCCCTTGCCGAGGGCATCGCCGCGCTTGCCGTCGTCCTCATCGTGCACGAGGGCATGCACGGCATAGTGGCGTGCATGCACAATTTCCCCCTGAAATCCGCGGGGCTTGTCTTCTTCGGCTTCCTGCCGTTTGGCGCATTTGTGGACATCGACGAGAAGAAAATGTTCAAGGGCAGGAAGGACGCGCAAAGCGCGGTATTCGTGGCAGGCACCACTGCCAACTTCTTCACCTCCCTTGCGCTTGTGGCGCTTCTCCTCGCATTCTCGGCGGGCACGCAGCCTTTCCGCCTTGACGGCGTTTACGTGGAGGGGGGCAACCTGCCGCATGGCGCCATCATCCAGTCCATAAACGGCACGCCCATCAAGGCGATATGGGGCGACAGCCTCTCTGCCAACGCCACATATTCCATCCAGACAAGCAAGGGCGCTTATTCCCTTGCCACGGACTCAAATGGCAAGCTTGGCGTCTCGACCACGCTTGCAGACAGCTCAGGCGAGCTAGGCGTGTTCCGCTATGCCGAAGGGCTTGAATGGATGGCATTCCTCATGCGCTTCCTCGCGCTCGCATTCGCGCTCAACTTCGTGGTTGGCGCGATAAACCTTGTCCCCCTCCCGCTTTTCGACGGCTACTACCTCATGAAAAATGCGGTGGGCAACGAGCTTGCAGTAAAGCTCATTGCAGGCGCAGTGGCTGTCGCGTTCATGCTGAACATGCTTCCCTGGATTTTCAGGTAGGCGCGCGTGCGGCAAAAATCAGACCTTTACCTTTATGCCGTCCTTGCCGATTTCGTAGCTGTGCCAGTACTGCGACGCGCCCATCATGCCGCGCACGTGCAGCTTGTCCTCGTTGAACTCGATGACGCCGTCCATCAGGTGCTCGATCATCTTCACGTGCTTCTCGTCATGCATTCCCTTTTCCACAACATACATGGCGGTCGCGCCCATGCGGCGGAACTTTCCCGTGATGAACTGCATGAAGCGGAACACGCTTTCAGGCTGGTTGGTCTCAAGCAGGGAGGACAGCGTGTGGAAGCCCAGGCGGTGGTTGTCCGCTATCTGCACAATCTGCTCCTGTATGCCCGACAGCTGCATGGAAATCGCCGAAAGGTCGGACGAGCCGTCCACATACGCCACAATCCCCTCGTCCTCGAGTTTCGGGTTGTACTGCTTGGAATAGCAGTCAACGACTTGCAGCATCCCGTTTTCCTCAAACTCGGAAATGTCCCAGCCCGACTGCGCCATCATTGCCTTCCAGTCATCGAACCCGAAATCCGTGAGCACGAAAATCCCCGGGATGTTCATGCGCAGCCCCTCATAGACGAACTGCATCATCAAGGGCTTCTTGCCGCAGAGCGGGTCGCCGTAAAGAAGCACGTTCCCGGCCGGGGGCATGCCGCCCCCGAGCACCTTGTCCAGGCTTTTTATGCCGGTCGGATAAATGTCTGGCACAGCCATGGAACCACTCAAAACCAAAATCGTCGTAAAGTACAGGCTCTGCATGTTTATAAAAGTTCTTAGCGAATGCCCTTCATGGCAACGGAAGCAGCACGCCAGGCGCAAGATGCGCCGGTACAAGGCAGGCAGCGCCAAGCAGCGCCGCGCCCTGCCCAGCCAGCGCCCTCTTCGGCAGATGTGCCTGCGCCTGCAAGGCAGGCAAAGGCGCGCGCCCCTTCCGACCGCACGCCGTCAGGCATTTACGGGCTTGACGAGCTGATAAACGGCGGGTTCGAGAAGGAAAGCACCACCCTTGTAATGGGCGACGCAGGCTGCGGGAAGACGACGTTCCTCGCGCAGTTCCTCTACAACGGCGCAATTCAATACAACGAGCCGTCAGTCCTCCTTTCCTTTGAGGAGCCAAGCGCATCCATCCTCAAGCACATGAAGCGCTACGGGCTTGACTTTGCCGAGCTTGAGCAGAAGGGGCTGTTCTCCTCCATCAACTACCGCCCGCACGAGGTTAAGAAGCTGGTGGACGAGGGCGGCGGCCTGATATGGGACACGATTTCCTCGATAGGCGCCAAGCGCCTTGCAATCGACTCGCTCACATCCTACGCCATGCTTTTCGAGTCATTGTACCAGGCGCGCGAGGCAGAGTTATTGCTGTTCGAGCTTCTGCGCAAGTGGAAGTGCACCACGCTCCTGTCCGCGGAAGGCATCAACACCGAGAAAATGAGGATAACGACCGGCATGGAGTACCTGTCCGACGGCGTCGTGCTCCTCCACCACCCGCGCTACCAGTCCGGCAGGTACCGCGCTATAGAGATACTGAAGATGCGCGGCTGCAAGCACTCCGAGAAGCTCTGCCCCTACGAGTTCGTGGAGGGCGAGGGCATCCGCGTGCACCCGGGAGAGACTATCTTCTACGACGTGAACGAGCAGGAGTAGATGGAAATGAACACTTTGACAGCCCTTTGCATTGTGCTTTCATGCCTGCTGCTTTTTGGGTGCGCCGGGGCTGAAAGCACGGATAATTCTCAGGGCGGCGAAAGCTACGATTATTCCATAACGCACCCACAGTCGTTGTCTGACTGCGGTTCTGCAAAGGACAGCGAGGACAGGAACATCTGTACGATGTATGTTGGAAGGGGCACGAAAGATGCCTCTGTCTGCGCCACGCTTCCGCGCGACAACTACCGGTTCGAGTGCTACTCAGGCGTGGTGATTGGCACGGGCGACGTCTCGATTTGCGAGAATCTGGGTGGAAGCGATTCAAAGGAATGCTTTAGTATAACGGCGGCCGAGTGCTGCGCAGGCGGCAGCCAGGACAACCCGGACGTATGCAGTAAGATAGCCGAAAAAGGGTATGAGTGCTGAGCCTCTTTGCCCCTCAGGCGAGACGATTTTCTACGACGTCAACGAGCAGGAGTAGTGTTTTCCTTATTTTCAGCAGTGCGCGCACTAGTCACGAACATACATTTATAAACACTATCTCTAAAATGAATCTATGAAGAAAACGGCATTAGTCGTCGCAGGCTTACTGTACTTGGCGGGAAACGCATTTGGCAATGCAGGCACTACTCGCATTCTCGGCAAGAGCAACAACAGTGTCTCAGCCTCAGCAAATTTCCTAAACCAGAGCACGCCCGAACCAATACAGAAAACGTCTCAAGTCATAAAAAACCCGTCTTATGACGAGTTCAAGAAATTCATAGCGACCCACAAATATGTGGTCCTCAAGCTTGGCGCGCCCTGGTGCCCGCCCTGCAGGGGCTTCGAGATGTTGGTGGAGTCCACTCTTTCAAAAGACCCGAGAGCTGATTCGCTTGCATTTGTAATGGTTGACATGTATTGGGATGGTAGAAAGTACAACAACGATATTGATGGCAAGAAATATTTTGACGAATACGCTCAAGGCGAGAGCGTTCCGCAGGTATCCCTAATAATAAACGGCAAGGCGGACAAGAAAGGAATTATTGGCGGCGAGCATTATCAGACATTCCTTGGCATCTATCCATCTTCTATAGATTCGGAAACTCCTGATTCGTTGCAGCCGTTTATGTTCAAAACCAGTTCCATCATTTTCAGCCTCAACGAAATCTCAAAATTATTGCAAAAGATGAAAATTGTTGGCAAGATGCAGGATGGAGCCGAGTCTTTCATTACGCTGGCTGGAATGAATATAGCTGTATGGAAAGGCGCATATGATGGCAAACCTATAGTGTTTGTGGGCAACGGCGATTACATCCATCATGATGCAAATTGGTTCTTCTCATGGATAAAGAAAGAGATAAAGCGCCGCGGGCAGTAGTTTCCTCGCGCTCACTTCTTTTTGCTCCGCGCGTCGTCCACTATCGCCAGCCACGAGTCGCCTATCTTCGTCAGGTAGTTCCCGAACGTCTTGGAAAGCGTTATGGTCATGGGGCGGAATTTCCTCTTGTTCTCAAGCGCGATTATGGTCTGCCTTTCCACCTTTATCATGCCCACTCGCCTCAGGCGCGGCAGCACGCGGTTGTAGAATGTCGCCTTCGACACCCCGTTCTGCGAGACGAAGTTCCCGATTTCATCGCCGGTAAGCGCGCTTTTCTCCAGAAGCAGCTTCATGAAGCCGATCGCAATCTCATGATATTTCGTCTGGTAGCGCGCGGGAAACACGAAGTTCACCACTTCCTCAAGGTTCCACGAATTCCTTGTGATGTTCTCATTGCCGTCCTGGAAAGAGCGGAGCTCAGGCGAGTTGAAAGGGGGCAGGTAAAGCGAGTCTTTCGACGGGATTCCCCGCGAGGCAATCTTGCGCTCATCATGCGCCTCCACGGGCTCAGCCACATCATCCAAGGCAGCCTCTTCCTTATCCGCGCCAGCCCTCCCGTTTTCGGCAAATTCCTCGCTTTCCGGCGTTTCCACTGCCTTCCCTTCGTCAGGGGCATCCGCTTTTTTCACAGCATCTCCTTCTGCCATGCTTCAGAATCGCAGGGAGGCATTAAAAGATTGCCTTTGCTGCGCGCCAGTTGGCAATGATTCGCCGCCCGCAGGGGCAAGGGTTGCATGGAACCATTGCACCACGCAGCAGGGCACGAAACCAAAGGCGTGGAAAATTCTTGCAGCGCTAGCCGCTCTTTTTAAATTTTGCCCCGCATATCCCCTCCATGAAAACCTCCTCTCGCGCGCAGGGCGCAACGGAATATCTCGTCATCGTCGCAGCAGTCGTCTTTGTAGCCCTTGTCGTAATCACCCTCCTTAGCGGAGCCCCCGGCACCGCATCCGACGCCAAGGTCACGCAAAGCCAGACCTACTGGGGCGCAGTGGGCCCGTTCTCCATAGTGGAGGCTTCCGCAGTCCCCTCGGATTCAGGAACATCCACCCCTTACCTCAAGGTGAGGAACAACGAGGCATATCCTCTCAAGATTATCTCCCTTCTGGGCAACAACAATTCCATCTCCACGCTGCAGAACGGCACGGTGCCCTCCTGCTACAACCTGGCCCCTGGCGCTGAGACCCTGCTAGGCGCCAGCGACAGCTGCAGCTTCACAATAGGCTCCGGCGGAAGCTCAGGCACCACGCTTGGCGGGGCATCGTCGCTTTGCACAAGCGGAAGCCCTGCAGGCTTCCTGGTCATCGACAACTTCGGCTTTGAATATCAGACGCAGTCAGGAATCACCAAAAAGCAGTATGGCATGCCGCTCACAATCAAGTGCAGCTCGGCAGTGCCAAGGGTGTGCGCAGACCCGGCAGCCGCCCCTGCGGCAGGCTCTTATACCTCCGCCCAGTCCGTGAACCTGTCAGCAGGCACCTCGGGCTCCACAATCTATTACACCACCGACGGAAGCACCCCGTCCATGTCCAGCAGCACCTACTCCGCGCCTATCAGCATCCCCCTGGACACCAACATGACCATCAAGGCATTCGCGGCAAAGGCGAACTATTCGAACAGCAGCCTGCTGACAGCAAGCTACGTGGTCTCGCACCCATTGACAAAGATGATGTCCGGCAAAGTCTATTACGGAACTACGACGACATCGTACATGCACAATGTGACCATCTACCTCAAGCAGGGCGGCGTCACAAAATACACTGCAACGACCCCGCTGGCAGGCGCCGCCGATTACAGCTTCCCGGCAGTGTGGAGCCAGGCTCGGTCAGCTCGACGGATGCATCGAACGTATATTGGTTCCTTGGCTATTATGGCGGTGCCCCCCAATTGAGCGGAATCCAGATATTGGCCATAGATACCTACCAGAACTCGCCGAGCATAAACATAACCGGCGACGATGGGGCCGCAATACAGCAGTACTATATGTATGGCGGCAACTGGCAGAACAGCCCGCCCCCGCCTGGCAATTTCGTATTCACGACAAGCCAATACGGGACAACCTCGTATACCATTTCCACCATCCCGGCAATGCCCTATGCTGCGGCAAGCGCCACCCCTGGCATTTCAAGCATCACGGTAACTGTTGGCGCTTCCGACGTGACCCAGGATTTCGTGGGAGCCTGCTATGGAGACCAAAACCTCAGCTACCTTCCTGCCTGATTAATCCTCCGGATGGCAGCTGGCTGGCGCCGCCAGGCTCGTGCTGCGGAGCCCCTGCCCCTGCAAGCGCTTAAAATTCTTCTGGCAGCGCCGTCAAACCATCGGTGTTTGTTGGCGCATTGCGGGTTTTTTGCCAAAAAAAATCACCCGGAAAATTTCCACTATTCGCCGTGCAAAAAATGCATTTTCACGAAAAATAGTGGAAGGGCATGGATTTATCGTCTGAAAGCACCTCGTAGAAACGCATTTTTACGTCTCAGGAAAATCTTGAGCGCTTACGCGCTAGCCGTTCTTTTTAAATTTTGCCCCGCATATCCCCTCCATGAAAACCTCCTCTCGCGCGCAGGGCGCAACGGAATATCTGGTCGGTATCGCAGTAGTCGTCTTTGTAGCCCTCGTGGCAATCACTCTTCTCAACAATGCCCCTAGCACCGCATCGGACGCCAAGGTCACGCAAAGCAAGGCCTACTGGGGCGCAGTGGGGCCGCTCTCCATCGTGGAGGCCTCCGCAGTCCCCCGGGACTCAGGGGCCTCAACGCCCTATCTCAAGGTGAGGAACAACGAGGCATATCCATTGAAGATAACCGCTCTTTTGGGCAACAACCAGACCATCTCCACGCTGCAGAACGGCACCGTGCCCTCATGCTACAACATAGGGACAGGCGGGGACACCATGATAGGCGCCAGCGACAGCTGCAGCTTCTCAATAGTCTCCGGCGCAAGCTCCGGCACCACGCTTGGAGGGGCAGTGTCCCTCTGCACTGACACGGGCACTCCCGGCTATCTTGTCATCGACAACTTCGGCTTCGAGTACCAGACTCAGGCAGGAATCACCAAAAAGCAGTACGGCAAGCCCCTCATCATACCGTGCAGTGCAGCCTTGCCCAAAGTGTGCGCAGACCTGACGGTTTCGCCTGTAGCAGGCTCGTACACCACCGCCCAGAACGTGAGCCTGTCGACAAGCACTTCAGGCTCGACAATATACTATACCACCGACGGAAGCACCCCGACCATGTCCAGCAGCACCTACTCCTCGCCCATCAACATCCCCCTGGACACCAACATGACCATCAAGGCATTCGCGGCAAAGGCGAATTATTCGAACAGCAGCGCATTGACTGCGAGCTATATAGTCACGCATTCAATAACAAAAATGGTGTCAGGCGCAATTAGTGGCATTAATGGTTATTCATCTCCGTCTTTCACGGCATTGGCGAATGTAACCATTTACTTGAAGCAGGGCGGTGCAACGATGTACAGTTTCAGGACCAACAGCTCTGGCGCTTATAGCTTCCCGGCAGTGGCTCCGGGCACATACAATGTCTATTTCTCACTATCCCCATACCCATATTCGCATTCCCCGGTAAGCGGCACTGATGTCGCGCAGACAGGTAGTTTCAGCAATGCCTCCATTCAAATCATCGGGATTAGGGTATTGGCCATGGATGTCTATCAGAATTCGCCAAGCACAAATATCACTATTGAGGATGCCAATGACATGGGCAGTTTCTTTTTGACTTCTGGTGTCTGGCAGGATCCTCCGCCGCCCGGCAGCTATGTATTTACGCCAAGCCAGTATGCAACGGCCATGACTTACAATAATCCGATGCCGCCAATACCTTACGCCGGAGTCAGCGACACTCCCGGCTATTCAGGCATCACAATAACCGTCGGAGGTTCCGACATGACCCAGGATTTCACGGCCGCTGTCTATGGGGATGCAAACCTTGGTTATAACTTCTGGAATACCTGATGTGGCGGATAAATAGGCACTTTAACCATGCACGTTTCTAAGACGACACTCTTGCTGAGAAACGATTTCGGCGAACGAGATTTTTGGGACTCAGCCGCCACGGCACGCCGCAGCACTATCGGCTCAAAGGAAAACGATAAGCGTCTGAGATTCCGATGTAACCCGCGATTCCGTGGCTGCTGTCTATGGGGATGCAAACATTAGTTATAACTACTGGAATGCTCCTGGCTGACCTTGCAGTGCCCTCTCCCGGGCATTTCACAAGCCCGCCCATCATCCATGCCGCAGGCTGCCTGTGGAGATGCCCCACTCGGCGCCTGGCATATGCAAAACGCCGAAGCCGGGCTGTTGGCAACACGTATATAAGCCTTTCCCCGCTTAACAGAGACGTTCCAGTTCTTCTGTCTCTATAACTTATACTTTTAGGAGTGGAAGAAACAACATTTTCCGGTGCGGGCGATTAGTGCTGGGTACGGGCGGAATATGCGCGCGATATGATTTTCGGGGGTTTCCTATGGCAAACAACGATGTCAATGAACCAGAGCTCAAGAAGCTCCAGACAGGCACCACCACAGTTGGCGTAGTGTGCTCGGACGGCGTGATACTCGCCTCGGACAAGCGCGCGACCATGGGGTATTTCATCGCCAACAAGGACATCCAGAAGGTGTACCAGATAGACGACCACCTCGGCATGACCATTGCGGGCGGCGTGGGGGACGCGCAGGCGCTCATCCGCCTCATGCAGGCGGAGGCAAACCTGTACCGCTTCAAGCACGGGAAGAACATCACGGTGAAGGCCGCGGCAACCCTGCTGTCAAACGTGCTCCACAACTACAAGTTCTACCCGTTCTACGTCCAGCTCGTGATTGCTGGGACCGAGGACAAGCCCGAGGTCTACAGCCTGGACGCATTGGGCGGTCTTTGCGAGGAGAAATATGTCTCCACGGGCTCAGGCTCGCCGGTGGCATACGGGCTCCTTGAGGAGCTTTACAAGGACGGCGGAAGCATAAAGGACAACGCGCGCGCGGCTGCAAAGGCAATCGCCGCGGCAATGAAGCGCGACGCAGCGACAGGCGAGCGCGTGGATTTGGTCACAATAACAAAGGCGGGCTTCAAGAGGTACGAACGCGCAGAAGTCGACAAGCTCCTGGCGTGATTGCGCACCAAAGCAATGCCACTGCAAGATACTACAAGGCGACATGCTTTTTCGGCGCACCGAAAAAGATGTCCCCTTTTTGAATAGCAAAAAGAGGGACTGATTTGGACTTAAAGGAAATTGAAAAGAAGATAGAGGAGCTCGTGCCAAGCGAATGCAAGCTTGTCAAGGTGGACGCCGAAGGGCTCGACATCGTCATCTACGTCAAGGACATTGTCTCATTCTACGAGCACGACCAGCTCATAAGGAAAATCGCGGGCACGATACGGAAGCGCATCCTGGTGAAAAGCGACCCGTCAGCGCTGCTTCCCGCGGCCGAGGCGCTTGCGATAATAAAAGAGTCCATCCCGGAGGACGCGGGCGTGGCTGACATCCGCTTCAACCCCGACTTCTCGGAAGTCAATATCGAGGCCCTCAAGCCAGGCCTGGTGATTGGCAAGGGCGGGATCACGCTAAAATCCATCATACAGCAAACGCGCTGGGCGCCTGTGGTGCAGCGCACCCCCACCATGCCTTCCTCTACGATAAAGGGCGTGCGGTCCACCATGCTCAAGGAGGCGGGCAACCGCAAGAAGTTCCTGCAGGCGCTTGGCAAGAAAATCTGCTCACCCTTCACAACGAAGAGCGACTGGGTGAAAGTCACGGCGCTCGGGGGCTTTTACGAGGTTGGCAGGAGCTGCGCGCTCATCCAGACGCCAAACAGCAACGTCCTGGTGGACTGCGGCATAAACCCGGAAACATTCGAGCCCGGGAAGGCGTACCCCTACCTGAACGAGATGAAGCTCGAGCTGTCCCAGCTTGACGCCGTGGTGCTCACGCACGCGCACATGGACCACTGCGGGTTCATACCCTACCTCTACGCATATGGCTATGACGGGCCTGTGTACTGCACCCCCCCTACCCGCGACCTCGCCATGCTTCTCCAGATGGACTTCGTAAGCATTGCAAGCAAGAACTCCCAGTATGCGCCCCCCTATGGCATAAAGGACATACAAAAAGAGCTTGCGCACATGGTGACTGTCGGCTACAACGAGGTAATCGACATCACGCCCGAAGTGAAGCTCACGTTCTACAACGCAGGCCACATACTCGGGAGCTCCATGGTGCACCTGCACGTGGGCGAAGGGCTCCACAACCTTGTTTTCTCAGGGGACATAAAATACGGCTTCACCCGCCTGTTCGACCAGGCGAACAGCAACTTCCCGCGCGTGGAAACGCTTTTCATAGACAGCACGTACGGCGGCAGGAACGACATCCAGCCCAACAGGTTCGACTCGGACAAGAAGCTTGTGGACCTTGCGCTCTCGGTGTGCGCGCGTGGCGGGAAAGTGCTCATCCCGACATTCGCGGTGGGCCGCTCGCAGGAAATCATGCTGGTGCTTGAGGAATACGCCTCAAGGAACAAGGACTTCAACTATCCTGTCTACCTGGACGGAATGATTCTCGAGGCATCCGCAATACACACCGCCTACCCGGAGTACCTGCGCCACAACATCCAAAGGCGCATACTCTCCAACGACTCGCCCTTCGAGTCGCGCATATTCGAGCCGGTGAAAAAGGCCAGGGAGGAAATCGCGGAAGGCGGGCCCGCAATCATCATAGCCCCCTCAGGCATGCTGTCCGGCGGTCCCTCTGTCGAATACCTTCGCCTCCTGGCAGACGATCCGAAAAGCGCGATGTTCTTCGTGGGCTACCAGTCCGCCTTGTCGCTTGGGAGGAAGATACAGCGCGGCATGAAGGAAGTGCCGACAACCGGCGAGGACGGCCGCGCCACATCGCTCAAGATAAACATGCAGATAGAGACGGTGGAGGGCTACTCAGGCCACTCCGACAGGCAGCAGCTCCTCGCGCTTCTCAAGAACATGCACCCCAAGCCGGAGCGCGTCTTCACGCTCCACGGGGACGAATCGAAGTGCGAGGATCTCTCGCGCACCATAACCAAGATGTTCCGCATCGACTCACGCGCGCCTATGAATTTGGATACAATCAGGCTTAAGTAGGGTGGCGCGCGCTCGTCTTTTTTGCTGCCCTATTTGCCTGCCCACTTTTTCGCTTTGCGAAAAAGGGGTCCGACTCGAATTGCGATTCGAGTGGACCATTTGTCGCGGCAGCGACAAATCGGTCCCTTTTTGCTGTGCAAAAAGAGGACGGCAAATGGGCGCCAGTTTTGCTTTGCAAAACTGCCGTCGCAAAAAATCCGGACAACTGCGGCTGTCCGTCGACTCGCGGGCCCCGATGAATCTTGATACCATCCGGATTAAGTAAAATCAAAAGCAAGGCGGCTAGGCTGAAAAATATCTTTCTTAGCGAAAGCAGGCTGGTGGCAGATTGCATTTTCCCGCTCAGCCCAGCGGCATCATGGGCCCCTGCCCCATCGCTGGCGGCTCCTTTTTCCTGAAAATGGACCTCAAATACTCAACGATGGGGCGCACCGTGCTTCCTGCAAGCATGCCCCATGTGCTGGTGAAGTGTTTTGCCATGCCTCCTGCGGATTGCGCGTTTTGCTTCCCGAGCATGAGGGCTGCCGCGCCCAATACCAGCGCCAGCATGACAATCCCGGCCAATGCCGCGCCCAGCACGTCCGCAGGCGTTGTCTCAACCGAGGGCTTGGGCAGGATAGATGTAGGGGTGGCGTTAGGCTGCACGCCCACTGGCGGCTGCGAGGCGCCTGCCTGGGAAAGAGGGATGGTCTTTTCCACAGTCTCATACGCATTCGATGCAACCACTTTCACGGACGTCTCAGGCCCCGTGCAAACCCTTCCAGCGTACATGTCATTCTCGTCAAGTGCCACGCGTATTTCGCCGGCAGATGTGCTGTTGTTCATTACCTGCGCCATCCTGACTGAAATCGGCTTGTTGAGCCGCGGGTCGCTTGCCTTTGCCGACAGCACGTAGCAGCCAGTGCCGTCGGACTGCGACTCGAAATAGTCTATCTTAAGAAGATGGGCAAGCGCCGCTGTTCCATTTTTCGGGCTGCCGTCCGCGGTCACATTGAAAGCAAACGAATAGTTGTAGTCGTTCTTATTCACGCTTGCAATTACCTCCCCGCTCCTGTCAAGTTCCACCGATGCCCTGCCGCCCGCATCGGTGTATGCCGTGGCAATTTTGCCATCGAATGAGAAAACGACCTTTTCGCCTGAAAGCGCGGTGCCGTCCGGCGAGATGAATTTTATGCCGAGCAATGTGCTTTCCGGGGATTCCGTGCCAGCCCCAGCCTCGGGGAACCTTACAATAAGTTCCCTGCCGCCGTCCGCTGCATATGTTGCAGTGGACGAGTTGAAATAGTCCACCTCGTTTTTATATAGCGTAAATCCCGACATATACGAGCTTTCTGGCAGGTAAATCACTGCCTTTCCAGACGAGTCGGCGGTCTTTTTCACTTCGCTTCCAGTTATGTAAATCGAGGCGCCAATGGCTGGCGTTCCGTTTGCCTGAAGCACTACCAATGCCATTTTCTCAAGCGAGAATGGAGCCACAAACGAAACGACTTTTGTGATGCCGTTGCTTTCCCCCTGTACGGTCCTCGTTTCTCCCGCCCATCCATTCGCGCCTGCCGTGACAGTTATCTGCGTGTTCTCCAATTCTTTTTGCACCGTGTTGATTACTGTAACACTGTAATTCCCGTCTTCCCCGGTCGCCCCTTTCATGAGCCCATCATTTCCGGCCATGCCATCGGCTTTCTGATAGACTATTTTCACGCTGGCGCCCGTTACCGGTATGCCATCCCTGTCCGCCACGCTGACTTTTAGCGCCTGGCTCCAGTTGCAAAAGCCAGCCTGGGTGGCCAAGGCAAGGAAAAGAAGGGCAAATAGTGCAATTTTCCTTGAGTCCGCCATCGCCACACCTATTCTTCGCCCACAAGTGCAAACACAGGCGGGAACTCCTTCACAAGCTTTATCTGTGCGCCGCAATCAGGGCAGGAAATCACCTGGCCAACCTCGATGCCTTCCCCTAGCTGGATGTGGAATGTGCATTCCGGGCACTCTGAGACCGCCATGCCTATCATGCCAAATCCTCATCTAACCTTTAATTAGGTTTGCCTTTCTTCGCATGGCGGTGCAGGTCAAATATATAAGCTATTCGCTTCAAAATCAGGATGAAAGATGGTGATCTAATGAAAGGAAAAGTGAAAATGTTTAATGCCGAGCGCGGTTTTGGTTTCATTACCGGCGACGACGGCAAGGATGTGTACGTGCACACCACGGCGATTGAGGGCGGAGCTCCGCTTGCAATCGGGCAGGCGGTTGAATACGAAGTTGAGCAGAGCGACCGCGGGCTCCGCGCAAAAGGCGTAAAGAAGATCTAAGTACGCGCGCGATGTTGTTGGATGCTTTTTTTCTAACATCCACCTCCTCAGCTTTGCCTTTTTCTGCTTTCCTTCTTCCCTGACGTGGAAATAGAAAAATGCAGGGAGGGGAATGGAGCAGCCGCAAGAGCGGCTGCGACAGATTTTGCCCGAAGGGCAAAACCCGACTTGCATCGAACGAAGTGAGATGCAGGGAGGGCAACTCAAGGATGATGCTTGGGTCTGAACGCCCCGACCGGGATTCGATTTTTACCATTAACTTTTTCCCTCATTTTAAGTAAAATCTCTGGCGAAAGTCTGTTTGCGCACCCTCTACGCTTATTTTCAAAAAGTGCGCAGAACGCCCCTGCACACATTTGAGCTGCTCAAATTTCACGTCAGTAAATACGAAAATTTAAGCGCAGGATTAAGCGCAAGAAAAAGGCAAAAAGTCGCCTTTTTTGCCCTGACCACACAAGCTTAAATCGAGCTGCGCAAAGCCTTGTTTTCATTCGAGAAAAAATCCATTTCCTTGTCGCCTAACGCTCTCCATTATATTTATCTGTATGTGCCTGCGTCCATATGCCTATCTTCTGAATAGCTGCTTGCCCATTACTGTCAAATCCACACAAATCTTTATAAACACTTATATTGAATATATAACTACTTATGGGTGATTTGATGGATAACCTCACAACCGTCGCAGTTCACAGGTCCACGCTTGAGCGGCTCCGCGGCTTCCGCGAGTATGGCCGCGAGAGCTATGACGAAACCCTCAACAAGCTGATGACCGTGGTGAGCATGAAAAAGACCGATTCCGATGGCGAGCTGAACGCGGAAACCAGGAAAGAAATAGAGCAAGGCCTGCATGAAATAAAGGAAGGCAGGGGCATGAGCACCAAGGAGCTGATGAAAAAACTGGGGATTGAGTAGATGCCTTACACGCTGATTTGGGCTCCAACCGCCCAGCACGCCCTTTCTTCCCTCCAGAAGGAAGTTTCCGCAAGGATAGTCAAGAAGGCAAATCAGATACTGGACAATCCACACCCGTTCCTTGAGCGAATGGTGGAATACAAAATATACAAATTGAGAGTCGGAGATTACCGCGTTTTCATTGACATTGATGAGGAAAAAAAAGAGCTGCATGCTGTGAACGTCAAGCACAGGAAGAATGCGTACAAATGAACTATTTTTGGCGAGACACGCAACGAGGAGGAGTTAGGGCATTGACGAGGGCTTCAAGATGCTTCTTTTTCATGCCATTATTATTTTGGCAGGGGCCTCATTATAGTTCGTGCTTAATTTGGCATTATTGTGCAGGCTACGCAAGTTGTGGGTTTGACGCATGGGCAGCCGTGCATTGACGAAAGATAGCGGTAAGACTAGTGCATGATACAAGGTGCAGGGAGGGCAACTCAAGGATGATGCTTGGGTCTGACCGGAACCACCGGCATCCTACTGTAGAAACCTTTTAAATGTCAGGGGATGGATTATAGACGGGGAGCGTATGCTTGAAGAGGCAAGACCGTTTGTGAAGTGGGCCGGTGGGAAACGGCAGCTTTTGGATGAGCTAACACAGGGCTTGCCCTATTTTGAGAATTACCATGAGCCGTTTATAGGCGGAGGGGCGCTCTTTTTCAGGCTGGAAGCGATGAACAGGATAAAGAGGGCGTATCTTAGCGACTCCAACGCGGAACTGATAAACGCCTATTCAGTCATCAAAAACGAGGTTTTCGAGCTAATGTCCGAGCTTGCTTCGCCTCTTTATGTTAATGATGAGGCCGCCTACTACAAAATCCGCGCTTCCAGGCCCAAAACAAACGTTGAGAGGGCGGCTCGCTTTATCTACATGAACAAGACGGCTTTCAATGGATTATACCGCGTAAATTCCAGTGGAGGGTTTAACGTCCCGTTTGGCAAATACGACAACCCCAAGATACTTGACAGCCAGAACCTTATGCTTGTGCACCGCGCCTTGCAAAAAGACGAGCTTTACTGTGGAGATTTCACAATTGCCCTGAAAAATGCAAAGAGAGGCGACTTCGTTTATTTTGATCCGCCCTATTTCCCAATCTCAAAGACCTCGAACTTTACAGGCTATACCAAGGATGGCTTTGGGGAGAACGAACAGAAGAAGCTTTTGAAAACCTATAAAGAGCTTGACTCCAAAGGCTGTTTTGTGCTCCTTAGTAATTCTTATTCAGACTTTATTTCTGAACTTTACGCCGAATTTGAGCCGGAAACAGTCCATGCAAACAGGATGATCAACTGCAAAGGAGACCAGCGCGGCAAGATAAAGGAGCTAATCGTGCGGAACTGGGAGCCCAAGATAACTCAGCGGAAGCTCGTTGAAGAAATAGTCGCAATCAACTGACTTGATGTAAGCTAGAACATCGGCATATTCCTTCTTTTTGAACCAGTCGTTAAGGACATATACGTACTTGACATTCAAGCCAATGGGCTCGAACATCTTTTTGTATTGTCTTAGCTTGAAGTCGCAGGTTTGCAGCTTTTCATCCACAGAACCGGCAACCGTCTGGAACTTTGTTTCCACAATGAAAAGGGTTTTGTTCACAAGGACAAGCACCGCATCATCGGGAAGAAGCTTCTTGGAAACCAGCTTGCGATAATCTATGCTCTTGGGGGCCAGAAGCTTGGAATAAAGCTTGTTTTTCTTGTAAAGGAGCGCAACGTCCTTTCCCTCGAATGTCACGCAGTCATTCTCCACCGAATAGCCCGGCAAGGCAGCAATGACCGTGGCGATGTCCGTCCTTTTCTCGAAATGGAGCCCGTGCTTCTGGGGGGTTCTGCCGCCCGTGCCTCCGCGAATCATGAGGGGATTTCACCCATTTACATAAAAAGACTGATGGATCGCGAAAAAAGGAAGGAGGATGTTTGGGTCTGGCGATTGGCTGGCAAAAACCGAAAACTTGGCAAAAGGACAATCTAGCACATCTCACCTTTTCTTGCCACAACCTTTATAAACCCTTTGCCACAGGAACAATACAAGAGGTGTTTATTCATGGCAACCGTAACCAAGCTCGCACAGTATGATAACAGCAAGGGACTGACGCAGAAGGAGGCAATCTCCACTGCAAACAGGATGAACTCACGCATACTTTCCAACAAGGAATTTGACGGAAGGCTCGTGCTTTCGGACACCTGGAAGTCAGAGAAGGAAGTCTATCCTGCATGGACCGGCACGCTTGTCGCGTTCAAGGGAAAGAACGAAAAGCTTGGCGACGTTGTGAAATATACGGACTCCAAGACAAATACGACCTATCTTTTTGAAGTCCCTAAGGAATACCAGAAGGAAAGGAACGCAATCCTCGTGGTGAACCACGGCTTCCTTGCAAGCGGCGATGCGCTCATCGTGCCCAATGAAAAGGGAAGCATTGTGACATACGACATTAGCGACAAGAGCCAGGTTGCGCTCCTCCTGAACTTCCCGTCAAGCGATGGATGGTATAGCGCAGACAACAAGTTTGGCATACCTCTTGGGAATGGAATTTCCTCAAGCAACACGGACGCACGCTATCTCTACAAAGTTCAGAATTACGTCGGCCTGCTGGCCCGCGGCGACTACTTCGGCAACAGCTACCGCAGGGGCGTCGACGCCGGCGTCCGGCCGTCCAACCGTTTTGGGGTGTTGATTAGCACGGAAGACGCAAAAATGGGCGCGGCAACGCTAAAGCCAGAAGCGGCAAAAGGAGAGATAACAATTGTGGCAAACGGCGACTTCAAGGCTGCGCTTGCAGAAGCAAAGCAGGAGGTTGCGAACGCCGCAGCCGTGCTGAAGGACGGTGTGCTTGCAAAGACGCAGGAGTTTTTTGCAAAAATCGAAGCGCAGCTCAAGGAATAAGCCCTGCGCACAGGTGCCGCCGAGAGGCGGCACGTTTTATCTTCTTTTACGTTTCTTTATTATCGCCCCAAGGGAACTTGGAGCCACACGCCGCCTTGCAGTGCCAGATTTTTTTCTGGATGTGAAATACAGCGGCAACACATAGTACGGCGAGCGCCATTCGCCTGAAACCGTGAAGCCGCAGTGGAAGTGCAGCAGCAAGGAGGCTACGGTGCGGCCTGCTGGCCCGCGGCAACAACAACTTCGACAACAACAACCGCAGGAACGTCAACGCCAACAACCAGCCGTCCAACCGTTTTGGAATGACTCCCATTCCTTGGGCTCATGTTGATTTATTGAAAACATACCGCAATCTCTTCGCCAAAGTCTGCGACTACGACAATCTCTACGACGCCTTCCTCAACGCCAGTGCAGGCAAGACAAAGAAACAATATGTCATCGACTTCGAGAAGAGCCTCGACAACAACCTTTACGCCCTTCAATGGGAACTCTTTACACGCACCTACAAGCCGCACCCTCTCACCACATTCACAATCCGCGACCCGAAAACAAGGAAAATCTCCGCCTCTCACTTCCGCGATAGAGTTATTCACCACGCCATCTGCAACGTAATCGCACCAATTTTCGAGAGCCGCTTCATCTTCGATACTTTCGCAAACAGGAAAGGCAAAGGCACCCTTGCTGCACTGGAAAGATTTGACCATTTCATGCATAAAGTTACTGGAAATGGAAAAATAATCCAGAGAGAGAGAGAGAGAGAGCCTCTTCCCAATTCCATTGTCGGCTTTGCGCTGAAAGCCGATATCCGGCATTATTTTGAAAATGTTGACCAAGGAATTCTCATTTCCATCCTGCGCAGGAGGATAAACGATGAAAATCTTATGTGGCTCATCCGCACCATACTTGAAAACCACAAGACGGAAATTCCTGGCAAGGGGATGCCGCTTGGCAACCTCACCAGCCAATTCTTTGCCAATGTCTATCTCTCTGAGCTTGATTATTTCGTGAAGCATAAGCTGAGGGTAAAATACTATCTGCGCTATGTCGATGATTTCATAATCCTTCATAGGAGCAAAGAGCAACTTGAAAACTGGGAAACACAAATTGATGCCTTCCTGCGTGAAAGCCTGAAAATCGAGCTTCATCCCGACAAGACAAAAATTATCTCACTTGGCACCGGCGTGCAGCTTCTTGGCTTCCGTGCGTTCTACCATTTCCGCATACTCAAGAAAAGCAACGTGCGCCGGGTTCTTGGCAGGCTTGCGCTTTTCAGGGCAAAATATGCGGCAGGGGAAATGGAGCAAAGCAGGATACTCTTGTCCAACTCGGGCTGGCAGGGCTATGCGATGATGGGGAACACCTTCAAATTGCGGCAACAGGTGCATAAGGAAATTGAGGGCATACTCGCGCAGCCAAAATTAGAAAAAATGGCGTAGTCCTGCTGTTTGCGCACCCTCTACGCTTATTTTCAAAAAGTGCGCAGAACGCCATTACGCTCATTCTAGCTGCTCTCATTTTACGTCAGTAAACCAGAAAATTTAAGCGCAAAATTAAGCGCTAGAAAAAGGCTAAAAACAGCCTTTTTCGCCCCGATCACACAAGCTTAAATCGAGCTGCGCAAAGCTTCGTTCTCATTCGAGAAAAAAGCCATTTCTTTGACGCCTAACGCTCTCTATTATATTTATCTGTATATGCCCGCGTCTATATGCCTATCTGCGTCTGAAAAGCTGCCTGAGAGTCTCCTTTATCTTGCCTCGGGTGATCACATCCCCATAATGGGAATACTTGTATTTCAGCCCTCTTTTCGTGACAAGAATGAACGACCTGTCGTATTCCCTCTGATAATAGGCAAACTTGCTTTCCAGCCAGTCGGGCTGCCTTGAAAGGCTCTTGCCGGTTTCAACATCAAAGCAGAACTGCTTGCCCTTCCAGTTGGCAACCAAGTCAGGACCACTTGTGGCGTTCATCCTGATATCATCAGTGTATTTCTTCAGCTCAGCCTCCAAAATATAGCAAAAGAACGCATGCTCCTTGCTCTCGTTGTGGCGGGTCTTTACCCAATAAACGGCTGCGCCAGATGTGCCGAACGGGCTTATTTTTATCACGTTGTAGCCGAGCGTGTACAGTTCATTTCTCTGCCTGTTTGTAAGGCTGCTGGAAAGATGGAGGTTGCCTGAAAGTTCATACTCCTTTTCAGGCTCTTTCCAATCGCTGTCAATTGCTGTTTCGGGCACCCTCATGCTTTCGAGTCTTTCTGCCTCTCTTTCCGCTGCGAGTTTCTCTGCACGTTCCTTTTGCCTTTGTTTTTTTGCTAATTCCCGTTGCATTCCAAGCAGTTTGTTCGCTGTTTGGTGATTTAAGTAAGTCAATCCACTAATCTTAGACGGAAATATGCAGGCGCGAATTTCATCATAAATTCTCCACAGGATTTTTGCAATTGCAAAGCCTATGACAAAAGGCAGCGCAACCAACGCAGCCAGTCCAATGACTACTGGCACAAGCGCTAGGCCTAACAAAACAAGAGCGCCTATTACAAGCTTTTCCAGGAGCTCGTCCTCATAGGCCATGTTTATTCCTCCAACAACTCCTTATCGAGCCCCATCGCGAAAACCTTCTTGACTAGGAGCGCCTTGACCTCCGGGTCCTGCATAAGGACGTTCATTATTCCGTTGCCCTGCTTGTTGTAGTCGCTGATAAGCACCTTTTCGTCAAACGGATTGCCGCACCTGCCGCAGAAGGATTGAGTTGGCGAGTTCTTTTCCTTGCAGCGGGAGCAGATTCTGAGGTCGAGCTTGGGCTCTTTTTCGATTGGCTTGTCTTTCATGGAATACAATTGCAGAAGCGCAGTGTCAACATCCCTACCGGATAAATGAACGTAGGTAGCAGCCATTTCGCTTCCCTGCGTCCAGCCAAAGTATTCTTTCATTTGCGCCTCTGTCAGCTTGTTTGCCAAAGAAGTTGCTCGGCTGTGGCGGAAAAGATGCGGATAGATGCGTTTCCTTATGCCGCTTGCCTTGCTTGCTCTGCGAAGCATTGCGAGTATTGAAGGATAGGCGCAAGGTACTGGCTGATAGCGGGCAAGCCTCGCAGGCCATAATGGCGCATCCGGGTTGTCCTTGTCCGGGTGCTCCTGAAGCCATGCGGCAAGAACCTGAACGCTTGCGATTATGCGAACCCTTCGGCTGCCGGTCTTGCCATTCACCATCAGCACAACTCCGTAATTGTCGAACTGGACGTTCTTGAGCTTGAGGTAAAGCATTTCACCTATGCGGCAGCCGGACTCGTATAATGCCAAAATGAGCGCCTTGTCGCGTGGATTGGTGGTGGAGTTGGCGAGCTTTTGCACTTCCTCAACTGTCAATAATTCCTCCGGAAGCTTGTGCTTTTCGTTCTTCAGCCTTGGCTTGAGCCACTTGATGACCTTGGGAAATTCCTCGTCTTTCCCAAGAAGCCATTTGTAGAACATTTTGAGCACGATTTTGAAGTCGTAGCGAGTATATTCAGCATAGTTTTTGGAGTCAATATCGGTGACCAGCCGGATCAGGTCTGTCTTTGTCGCCTTGGAAAAATCCTTGTCGAGCCACTGGGCGAGCAGGCGGACGCAGTACATGCACTTCACAACGCGGAGCTTGCCAGAGCCTTTGGCAAGGCGCATCCGTGCGAAGTTCTCGATTTGCATCTTGGCTTTCGCAGGCAAAGCCGAGGCCTTCAGCCTTCCAAGCTCCTGCTCGAAGTTGGTTTGCGATTTGTACATAACGTACTCGTTCATGGGCGCTCACCTCGGAGTGAGCTCCCTGTCCTGCTTGACCTTCTATATAAACCTAGGCGAGACACGCAACGAGGGAGAGTTAGGGCATTGACGAGGGCAGCAAGATGCTTCTTTTTCATGCCATTATTATTTTGGCATGGGCCTCATTATAGTTCGTGCTTAATTTGGCATTATTGTGCAGGCTACGCAAGTTGTGGGTTTGACGCATGGGCAGCCGTGCATTGACGAAAGATAGCAGTAAGACTAGTGCATGATACAAGATGCAGGGAGGGCGCATCTAACCTAAGTTCAATTTATTTTCAACTTATGACGTAAATGCCCATGAATTTTGCCTGCTTCAGGGGGCGTAATTCTTGGGTCTGTTGTATTTTACATCTTTAGCCATGAAAATAAACAGTTAAAAGCCTTTCTAGGCATAACGTGGGATATGGGTAAACTCAGCGTTTTCTATGCCCCTACTAATGCAAATGGATTAGTGGTCTCAAAGCTAGAACGGTTGCGAGGTTTCGATAAATTCAAGTTTATCAAACTTCCTGAAAACCAAGCCGAAAGAATAGCGTTTCTTCAGAAAATCCCCTGTGAAGAAAGAGCCGCATTTATCTGGGGGGATGGAAATTCTCACCATGAATCATACTATTTCACTATGAGTAAAAATATGCAATTCAAAATAAACATTGATGACCACGATGACGGTTTTCCGCATATATTGCTCCATCTTGTTCCAGAACAAGACAATGGATTGTGGCTTGCCAGGCAGAGTTGGGCAATGGAAGTAGGGGAATGCTGTCTCGTAAGGGAAGTGCTTTGGAATAATCATATGAAAGCCACTTTTGAACAGGGAAAAGATACCATGACCGAGGTAAATACTGATGGGCGATTGGACCGTGCTGCTAAATTTGCATTGGAGTATCCTAACCGTTCCGGGGCATTGACGGTGGATTCTGACGGCCTCATCTGCTTTCCATGCTTGGGCAAGTGGACTACTACGACCGGGGTATCGCCTTCGCGACTTATAGCCACTATCGAAGCCATATCTGCAAAACTTATCAGATTGGACATTGGCGGCTTGGTTGAAAGAATAGTTGATTTTGCCTTAGTGGATGTTGACCTGGCAAAATCGCCTACGTTGGATGAGTCAAGGGCATTTGCAATGGCGGCTTCAGGGGGCAAAGTCCCTGGATACGTAATCACTGAAGCCAGATTGAATTATGTTGGAAGCTATGCTGTTTTTGCTTATGCCGGATTGTTAGAATCGTTTGCCAAACCTTAGCTGTTGCATAATACGAAATGCATGGGGAGAAACTTACGCGTCCGCTCAACATATCAAGTTCAAATCCCTAAAAGGATTTCTCAAATCGTTAATTTTACGACGGCACGCCCAGCAGGTCATGAATCCAGCTGGTTAAAGTCCAGCTTGAATTGAGGTGATGTAACCCAGCCTTATTCAATAGCCAAGATTGTAGGTGGCACGTCGGTGACGATGTGTCTGAAGGCTCTGAGGC
>JAPLWX010000041.1 GCA_026396415.1 Microcaldota archaeon | reverse complement strand
TTGTAAACACGGTGTGCCATAGCATACCTAATTAGGTATGCTAATTAATAATACCATCAGTACAGTAAAATGTCATTTCCGAGAGAAAAACTAGAGTTAGGTAGGCATAGCATACCTAATAAGCGAGAAATTCAGGTCTGCCTTCCCTCCATCGGGCATTGGCACGCGAAACATCACAGGCAGTGTCCCAAGCGCCACATTGGTGCCGGTTTCCTTTGCCATCCGGCATATCTCGCTGACCGCGCCCATGAGGTGCACGCAGCTGGGGGATGGGAGGGAGGCTGGCGCAAGCGAATAGCTGCCGTCATCCCTTTGGGAAAGCATGGCAAGGTTGCTTTTTGTGCGAAGCTCGTCCGTGCCCATGAGCCCCAGCGTGTACTCTGGCGTGAGCGCAAGATCGATGCCTGGATGCTTTTTGAGCATTTCGCGGATTTTTGACAGGTCCCATCCCTTCGCAGGGTCGTACTTTGCACAATCCTTGAAGCAAAACACTGACACCGTCTTTTCCCCCTTGACGTGCGGCATGAGGCGAGGGTTGCCGGCTAGCTGATAATCCTCCTCTTTGTGCTGCGCGGGTTCCTGCTTTTGAAGCATGCATTCATTCTGGCAAGAAAAAGATATAACTGCTGCGGCGGGCAGATACGTGGCAAACAGTAGTTTTAAGTGTATATTTATAAGCTTATCACGACATAATACGTACGAAAGGGGATAGGTATGAACTTATCAGATTCCGTACCATCGTTTCCGGAAGCTGGGGAATATTTATATTCGCAATCAACCCTAATCAAGCCCATGGCACCTACACCTATTTCCCCTGACACGCAGAACATGCTCGCATCCCTTACAATTGAAAGCCTGAAAAGCCACCGCCCGGACCTGGTCGAGATGGTGCAGGACATTGTGCTTGATTTGCCAGACGAGCATGCCGAAATTTTCGGATCTGAGGAGTCGCTTTACTCGCTTGTCAAGATTGCCGAGAAGCTCGGAAGCGGAAGCAACCGGAAGGAGCGCGCGCTTGCGAGGAAAATGGGGAAGCTGTTTGTTATGTGCGCAGATATGGGCAAGAAGTCAACCGAAAGCCAGGGCAAGAACGAGGGCAAGCAGCCGCTTAGCGGCAGAACAAGCTTGGCAAACGCGGCTAAAGAGTCAGGCCTGCTGAGCATTGAAGGCCCGATCCAGGTGCAAAATTGGATGCTAACGCTCAATAAAGCAAAAAAGAGCCAGGAAAGCTGGAAGGAAGAGATTGAAAAGATGAAGCTGGCAGGGAACGAGAGCCAGGAAAAGATCAAGGCAATGGAATTCATATACAAGCTTCATGACTTGGAACTCAGGGAGTTCGAGAAATGGGCAAAGCCCGAGCGCATCCTGAATGGAAGGCTTGATGAGGCGAAAGTCGAGGCATACGCAGAGCGCCTGAAGGAAGGACAGGAGTACCAGAGATCAGACAAGAATGTGGCGAGCGTGGAAAAATTGGGCAGCAAGCCTGCAACGGAAACGGTGGAATGCGCACTTGAATACATACCTGAAAGCCGCAACATCGAAGCGCTTGCCGCTCTTGCCAAGGAGTATACGTTTGAAAGAGTGGTCAGCCACAATTCAGAGGATTTCATAAAGGGGTATGCGCTCGTCCTGAGGAAAAACTTCGATGCAGATGTCATGGACCCGCCTGCAGACCTTATGACAATGATGGACGACGGAAAGACGAAAAACACCCTCTTCAAGAACTCGGCGGAATACGCAAAAACCACCGTGCTTTCCGAATATTACATGATCCAGGTAAAGGACAAAAAAGGCAACATAATCGGCGTGTGCGACGGGAATTTCAGCGCAAGCGAAATCTACTCCGCAATGTATGGCGCGCACATAGCGATTGCACCCGGCAAGCGCCAGGAAGGGCTGGCGACATTGCTTTATGCCGCAAGGTTTGCGCTTGGCGACAAGCTTGCCAGCGAGGCAGAGGCAAAGTTCCACAAGATGGGGATGGCGAATGTGGACTATTCTGCGCCCATCAAGGGCAGGGAAGGCAACAAGCTCCAGCACTTTGTGATTGAAATAGACATGGTGAACACGTCGAGCAAAAGCGCATTTGAGGAGACTGTGGGGCGCCTGATGTTCTTCGGGAAGATGGGAGTGACCATCAAGGCGCATGAATACTATTCGCAGGTGGACCTGGAGGGAGGAAACCAGGAGGTTCCCTTGTTTTGTGGAGACGTAGACTTCAGGAAAATTGGCAACCAAAACGCGACTGTCCGGGATGTGAAGACGACAAGCGCAATAATGAGGGATAACTTCCTTGTTACAAAGCTTTACCCGGAGGAAAATGTGTGCCACGACTATGAACAGTCAATACAGGTCTACAAGAATGCAAAGGACACCGACTTAGTTAGGAGGTTCATTCTGCCGGCTACTGGGACAGACGTTGAAAGGATGGACGCAATCGTAAGGATGATGCAGGAGCCGGGCATGGGATTCATGAAGGACAGGCTTGCAAATTACTACAAGGACAGGTATGCCAACCAGCTTTACCTCGAGGAGACCGGAGGGAAGGTGGTGCCGCTTGAGAAGCTTCGGGAGCACATGCTCAAGGTCTTCGAAAAGAAGGGCACTCTTGTCAAGGCGGGAAGCGACTATTACTCGAGGAACATCGACATCGAGAAGGTTGCCGGCGGGGACAAGGCCGAGCTGAAAGTCCTGAAAGAGACGCGTAAATTCTACAGCTCGTATTTTCCAGAAAGCGAGCAAATACCCGACTCAGTGGTCTCAGGGATGGCAGAAAGATCGGCAAACGGCACGCTAGGAAACAGCCCTGGCAACAGATGGTTTGTGACATCGGTGCGCGACCGCGGCAGGATAATAGGCGGGCTGTCCGCATTCTACCTCAACACAGAGGTTGGCGGAGCGCTCTTCACAGGCTTTATCAGGGTTGATGAGAAGTACCAGGGCGGAGTTGCTGCAGGCAAGCTGATGGATGTTGCATTGGAGTCTGCAAGAAATGAAGCCAACAAGAACGGGAAAACGCTTGAGTTCGGGGTTGCAGAGGTCGAAACACCTGAAAGCGCGCCATCCTTGCCCGAGCTTGCAAAGCGCCTGAATGCATACAAGAACCAGTACTTGGTGCTGGGCAGCTCCACCGGATTTCAGCATTTCCAGCCATCGGAGGATGGAAAACCCATTCCGCTTGACTTGATTGTATGGCCGCTCAACAAAAACATCACGCACCTGAGCAAGGAGCAGGTGGTGGCAATGCTCAATGGGATCTATTCTGTAACCTATAAGGGCATATCCGGCAGCAGGGAATTGCTAGGCAAGGAAATTGCATCCATCCCTGAAGATGGGCTTGACCTGAAGAAGATAACCGTGCCGCCTGTGAATAAAGCCTGAGCTGCAAGTTCTTTTCATTCTTATTTTTCCTTAGTGGCAACTGGTGGCAAAAGTACCGGCATCCTACCGTCTCAGACTCTTTATATAGCAGCGAAAGCCCGTGCTAACTTGCCCTCCAAGGGCAAAGGTGACCAACATGAAAATAAACATCGAAGAGCTATCGTATGAGGAGATAAAGGACGTGGTGGACCGCTTGCGCGCCATGAAAATAGAGAGCAAGTTCTCGCGCCTCGGGTCGAGCATTGTGCTGCAGACGGAGCAGGGGCCCATGGTGATTGCGCGCAACGAGGCGGTGGAGCTTTTCGGCATCCCTGCCGTGTTTTAGCGAAGCGAGGTGGCATTCATGCAATACGAAACAGCGAAAATAGGGCACGGAGCGCTGAGGCTGCGCCTGGATAGATATATTGCACTACAGGCGGCATTCGAACGAAGAAGGCATGGGTGAGGCGGCAAATATATAAACATATACGTATACATATACATCATGAGCAGGCTGATAAACGTGTCCGACTCCGTGTACGAGCAGCTAACGCGCATAAAGCGCGCAAAGGGGCAGAGCTACAGCGAGGCGATTGCAGGCATGCTTCCAAGCAGCGGCGCCGGCACTGCAAAAACAGACAACTGGGATGAATTGATTGCCTGGATTAAGGAAAAGGATAAGAAATTCAAGGGCAAACGGGTGAGGATTGACCACGACCAGATATTGTATGGTGACAAGAATGAAGATCCTTGATACCTCTTTCCTGGTTTCGCTCTTCGTAATCGAAGATGAAAATCACCCGAAAGCAGTTGAACTTTTCGAGAAGCACCGCGAGGATGAGATGCTGCTTTTGGACACCATACTTTTTGAGACGCTCTCGCTCCTCAACCGCAGGAAAGGGATGGCAATGACGAAGGAAACGTATGGAATGCTTGTGGCCAATTCAAAGCTGCACATCCACTATCTGACTGACAAGCAGCGGAGCGAGGTGCTCGAGCTTTTCCTTGCGCAAAAAGGCAGGCTCAGCTTGGCAGACATGTCAGTTGCCCATGCATGCAAAACAGCACTTGCAGCACCATTGGCATTTGACCGGGATTTGCTTCGGCAAATAGGGTGATTCTGCTGAAAGAAAAAACGCCATCAAAACCAATTCACAGCTGGAAAGAGGTTATTGCAAAGCTAGAAACGCGGGCTAAGAACTTCAAAGGCAAGAGGGAGCACACCGACCACGATTTGATTGCACATTGCTTGGTTTGGGTGCCGTTCATTTGCAAAACATTGTGTGCGCCAGCATTTTTCATATCAGCACCCTGCGCCCGCCGCAAATACGTCTTTGTCGACTGCCTCTGACTTGAAATCATAATCGTATTCAAACTGTGCTATGAACATCGGGCCGATAAGGGCATTTGCCGCAGGTTGCCTCTTCTGTTCCCTTGCCGCTTGTTCCTTTACCTTAAGATACGCAGCCTCAAGCGCGTCCATGAGCGCAGGAGTCATGCCCTCCCTTGTTTGCAGGCGCGCGTTTGCAAGCTCTGCCACCCGAACAACTCCCTCATCGCTCAGCGTGGATGCGCAATCCACAATGGCAGGAAGATGAGCGGAAATGTCCATCTTCCCCTGTACGAACTCCACCACGTCCAGCACGCGCATGCCGGTTTCCTTGTTCGCCCATTATCATCTTGCCAACCAGGGCGTGCATCTTGTCAGGACGAACTGCAAGAATGTCATAGACTTGCTGCAGCAAGTCCGGCTCCACAGGAGTGCGTAATGAGTTTATTGACTCCAGCTTCTTGAAAACAGGGGAATACGTGTCGACGGGCTTAAGGACGGTTGGCTTGCGCTTGCCGGATTTGCCACGCCGCAGGTTCTCCACGCTACCTTGAAGGCATGCAGTGTGTGATAGCCGCTTTGCATTATTCCACCGCTTCATTTCCTGCTGCGAAAGTGATTTAAAGAGTAGCCAAAGATGGAAATAGGGAAAATCAATCCTCTTCCATCCGCTCGGCATAGTCGAGAATATGCTTAGGAATGAGGTGCTCGAACCGATCCTCTGTGAAGAAGCCGGTTATCTGGCGCTTGCTTTTGTATTTCAGGTGCGAGTTCATCTCTTTTGCAGTTGCATGTTCCTTAAGGAAAAGCTTCTCGCCCCCACCTGTTTGGGAAATGTAAACCAGCACATCAACAAGCGCGGACGCGATTTTCTGGTCAAGCGCGTTCAGGTCGCTCTTGTGCAGCTTGCAGCGGATTGGATGCCCAAGCAAGTAGATGGTGCGAAGCACAAGCTCATAGTCGGTTTTCGAGTCAGGAGGATAGACGCCGTAAGTCTCGCCCTCGTTTACAGCCCAGTAAAACTCCGTGAGGTCGCTTGACTTGAGATGATAGGACCGCTTGCCAAACATCATGAATTCTGAGAAATAAAATGCGTCCACGGCTATGCTTGCGAGCCCTTTATCATTGAGGTCTTTCAGCGCGTCGCGCATGGCTTGCTCGGTAGGGACGAACGAGCCTATTCTGAGGTGCTTGCCCGGAAGGCGCGAAAGGAGTGCGTTCACGTCAGCTTCAGAAACCTGGTTGGCAAGGTATGCCTTGCACCACGCATCCTTGGCTTTCTCCCACGTACCTTCTTCCTTGCTTGCCGACTGCTCAATGATTTCCTTTATGTTGCGGGAGGGCACGGAAAGCGCAGGGATGTAGGGCGTTTCTGCCGCCTTTTTAAGAGGCTGCTTTGGCTGAGCGCCGGGCTGGTTATAGTAATCATACTTGTGCAGAATGAGTGCCTTCTTGAAGGAATTCTTGGACAACAATTCACCGTCTAGTTTCCTGCTGCGAAATGAATTTAAAGCAGTAGCTGAAGGTGGAAGGATGGAAAAAATATGCGAAAGACCGGCTTATTCGCCCAGCCTGTCCTTCATATGATCTTTGACACTGGAATACAATGGCGCATACCCGACCATAGCCAAGGCAAACAGTTTTTCGCGCAGGAACGGGATCAAACCTTTTTGTAAGTTTATCAAATCGGCAAAATCTTTAGGAACAAGATTATAACTGGGCTTTTGCGTTTTTTTTAACAAACGGTTATGCATCCTTGTACCATCAACATAAGCCACTTCAAGGGCTTGGCCGAGGCTAGTGACGTTCAGTTGGGTATTTGGAATTTTGTTGAAAACACGTTCCAAAGCAACGGCTTGCTTGGTGTCTTTCCTGTTTAACAGAATAAAGGGGAGGACCCACGGGTTATCGCGAATTGTTTCTTTTGGAACGTCGTTATTCAGCTTTCCGTCTTTCAATAATCTCATAACGAAAAGGTTCCTTTCTGGCGTCTTTTTGACTAGCTCGGAGCGTATTATCCCGTATTCAGCATTTTTCTGCATAAGACCACCGATAATTTCTTGCTGCGAAACGAATTTAAATAGGTAGCCGAAGGTAGAAAAACAGGATGGATTAGGGAAAATTAAAGAAAAATGAAAAGAAGAAAAAAATAAAGAAACTGGCTGAAAAATCAGCCGAAGAGCGAAGCAAGGCCCTCTGCCGCTGCAGCTTCCTGCTTGGCCGGGTCCTCCTTCTTCTCCTCCTTCTTGTGCTCGCCTGCTGGCGCGGCTGCCGGGGCTGCTGCCACCGGAGCCACTGCCGCCTTGAGGAGCTCCTCGAAGTTCACGCCCTTCACCGCCTCGACAAGCACTGTTGCCTTCGCCTCGTTGGCGTCGGCGCCTGCCGCCTTGAGGACAGAGAGGAGCGAGTCCTTGGTGATTTCCTTGCCTGCTCCCTGAAGGAGAAGCGCTGCGTGCAGATACGGGTCAATTTTCGTCATATTATTACCTCCTACATTCTCACTGTTTTCCAGCTGGCGCAGCCGCGGTAGAAGCGTCCGCGGGTGCGTTTGACTCAGAAGGTGTGGCGGGCAACCCTTCGGTTGTTTGCTGGCCTGCCTTTTGGTCAGGCGCCACACCTTTTGACTGTGATTCCAAATTCCCGACTTTCCCGGAGAGCGTGTTGCCGAGCATTACGGCCTGCGCCAGAAGCAGCTCGGTCGATGCGTCCGAGTATACGCAGCCGTTTATCGCCATGTTCCTGCCCTGCGCAAATGCGTTTGACAGGAGCGCGTCGATGTTCTGTGATGTCGGGAAAGATGCGTTGTATGACACGTTGAAGCTCTGCGCCAATGAGTCCACAAGGTCAGCGCGGAGCTGGTGCTCGTCGATGTCCAATATCGAGCCGGTGTAGGTGAACTTGCCGTCGTATGCGGCCACCATGTTCACCATCGCCTCGAAAGGCAATATGTTGAGCTTCTGGAGCGCCTTGCAGACGCTGTCAGATATCTTTGCGCCCTTCTTGGCAACCACCGAGTCCTTTGCGATGATGATTTTGCCGCCTCTTATCTGCGCGTTTATCCCCGCGCCCTTAAGCTCGGAAAGCGCAGGCCCCGGCATGAGGTCGGTTTCGCCCTCAGGCACTATGATGTCAAAAGGCGCTGCCTGCCCGGGCTTGGCAGCCACATTGGCCTTGTTGTCCTTGAAGAACTTGAAAAGCTGGTAGGGAGACATGCTCGTGAAGACCAGCGCGGTCGGGAAGTTTATCTGCGCCGAGAGCTCCTTGCCCTTCTTGGAAGCGTCAAGCGCGCGGATGATGGTGGAATTCCTCGCCACCACGAAGTCGGCCTTGCCGCGGAGCTGCTTCTTGCTCTTCTGGAATATCCTGTCGGGAAGGTTCCTGATGTTCAGGAGCGCTACATTGGGGTACTTGCCTGCGACTTTTGTGATTGCCACCACATTTTCCTTCTTCGCCGCAATCGCAGCGCTTTCCTTCCTTTCGCGGACCGCCTTGAGTTTTTTCTTTGTCATCATAAACACCCTTATGCAACCTTGACAGGCGCGCCCATGGTGAGCTTGACATAAACCGACTTTATGTTGGGCTCAGTGGCTTTTGCCTGCACCTTGTCGTACACTGCGTTGAAGTTCTCCACGAGGTCGGAGACTGCCATTGCCTCGCTGCCGATCAGGCACTGCGCAACAGGGAGATATTTGCCTTTTGACACCAGGCGCACGCGGTTCTTTGCCTGTGCAATCGCGTCCTTCACGTTCCCGACCACCGGGCGGGGAAGCCTTCCTCGCGCGCCGAGCACCTGCCCCAGCGATTTGCCGACCGCAATCATCAGGCTGGGCTGGGCGATGAATTCGCAGGATTTTGACATGATTGCGAGCTTGCCCTTGTCCGCCGCAAGCTTGGCTATGCCGGCAGCGTCTATTACCTCTGCCGCGCCCGCGCTTTTCGCGTCAAAGGACATCTGCCCGTCTGCAAACACAATCACTTTCTGTTCCTTGTCCTTGCCTTTCGGCAATAAGATGTCCAGGTTCAGGCGGTTTTCGGCCTTGGTGAAATCAATGCCGCGGAAATTCACCATAACCTCTAAGGATTGCGTGAACTTGCGGCTGCCCTTGCTTTCCAGAGCCTTGTTTATTGCCTCGTTTATCGTCTTCTTGTCCATTTAAGTCCCTCCCAATGCCGCAAACGGCGGGTATTGGTAGCGGGAGAAGCAGATGCCCTGCCGTCTCCATCAGTGGTTTCCATTATTGGGGCAAACGGTTAAAAAGGTTGCTAATTGCCGGTAAGCGCTCAAGATTTTCCTGAGACGTAAAAATGCATTTCTACGGCGTGCCTTCAGGCGTCAATCCCATATGTTTCCATCATCATTTTCCGGCAAAAGCGCATTTTTTGCACGGCGGAGAGTGGAAATCTTCCGGATGATTTTTTTGGCAAAAAACCCGCAATGCGCCAACAAACACCGATGGTTTGCCGGCGCTGCCATAATAATTTTAAGCGCTTACCACATCAGTTCGGGCTTTCCGGGATGATGAGCCACGCAACCAGGTAGAGTATTATCCCTGCAAAGCCCATAAGCACGAGCAGCACGAGAAGCAGCCGTACGAACACAGGGTCAACGTCGAAATATTCCGCAATGCCGCCGCACACTCCGGCAAGCAGCCTGTTCTTCCTCGAGCGGTAAACGCGCCTTATTTCCTTGTTCTCTTCCTTAGCCATAACCCCACCGCAAGGAATCCGCGCGCATCATTAATAAAAGTTCCATTCATCGAATAACACTTAAGTTGCGCCCCGGTAGTTCAATGGATAGAATGAGGGCCTCCGAAGCCTTTGATCCGAGTTCGAATCTCGGCTGGGGCGTCTTCAGCATTTTCGCCTTGCGAAAATGTCTGATGCATTTTGCTCTTGCAAAATGCACATCGCTGCTGCTCGACGCCCCAGTCTCTCAAAGTGCTGCGGCACTTTTCGATCGGCTGGGGCGTATTATTTCTATTTACTTCGTAGAATTAGAAATGCCGCGCCCTACTTTGAGCCTGCGTTGAGCGCATTCCTTATCGACTCTGCCCTGGCTTTGACGTCTTTCACTACTTCTTCAGGATATGGATTGGCAGTTAGTGCCGCGTTAGAAAGTTCCAAGGTGGCTTCGCTTGCCAGTAGGCCAACCTCTGATCCAAGCGTGCCTGTGTTCGAGCCTTCCTTGGGCGCTTTCCTGTCGGGGGCAGCAAGCCAGAGCTTGAGCCCCTGCTCGGAGGCTTTGATGGTGTTTTGAGCAGTGAACCATGAGCCATCCACTGAATTGTCAAGAAACATCGCCATCTCAAGCTGTCGGTACGCATCGAAATAATTGTCCCGTGCCAGGAATATTTTGTGCAGTGCTAGGTGCGCAGCGGCTTCTATTTCATTTGGAACGCCTTTTTCGTAAGGGGATGCGTAAACGCAATTCAAGAAATACCGCTTGGCAATCTTGGTTTTGCCCTTATCATTGAAGAAGTTCGCGCGTTTCAGGCAATCCCTTGCCTTGTACTTTTTATCGCCCTGCTTGCGGGCGCAAACAATGCCCATCGGCTTCCTCACCGCAAGCGGCAGGCGGTTGTACCAGCACGTGCTTTCAAGGGTTGCAATGGCCTTGTTGTATGATTTCGCAAGAACGGCTGTTTTTGGCATGGCATCACTCCCGCTGGTTTTGTTGTGTAAAGTGTTTATATAGCTTTTGGAAGCCAGCAAGCGCGGGAGGTTCTCTAAATGTTGCGTGACAGCGCTTATGGAGCCAAGATAAATGGGGCTACGTAGGGCTTTTTGCCCTACGCCCTCTTAGTTTGTTTGGACCAAACAAGGAGGTGCCCCATATGGCATATACAGAGGAAATTGTAAATATAGCGGTAGG
>JAPLWX010000028.1 GCA_026396415.1 Microcaldota archaeon | reverse complement strand
AAGAAATCAATCGAATGGGCTTGAAGGAATTGGCATCCATTCTCTCTGGAGCAACATTGCAGGAGAGCCGTATGCCTTAATAGGGCACGTACGGTTCGATGAGGAGGGTAGGAGGGCGACCTCCTGCCTTTACTCTACTATAATCACCACACAGTTTAATATATGGAAACATTATTAAATAATGTTGTAAGATGGCATCTGGCGTATTTGCAATCCCCCATGCATGCGTTTTTATCTTCATTCTCGCCATCATAGCATCATGGCATTCAGCAAAAAGACGCGCGCGCTTCTATTGGAAGCACTTTCGCTCAAGAATCTCCCTCGCACAGGCTGGATTCTGCGGGGCGCTCCACGCGAGTCAGTGGCAGAGCACACATACGGCACTGCGATAATTGCGCTTGTGCTTTCCCGCATGGAAAAGTTGAAAGCAACGGACGAAGCGGCGCTTATCAGGATTGCGCTCCTCCATGACCTGCACGAGGCGAGGATTGGCGACCTGGTGCCATCGCAGAAAAGAAAGCTCATGCCTGATGAGGCAAAAGTGGAGAGGGAAATGCTATTGGGCACCGCCCTATCGCCAGAAATCACGCTTCTTTCAGGCGCGCGCGCCTCCAGCCGCGTGCTGCTCCTGGCAAATGACGCGGACAGGCTGGACATGCTGTTCCGAGCGGTTGAAAACAAGCAGGGGGGATGCGTGCGCATGTCGGTGTTTGTCGATTCCGCGCTTTTGCAGATAAAGAGCAAGAGCGGGAAGGAATTGGCAAAGCTCGCGCTTGCAGGGATAAAAAGCAAAAGTGGGAAAAGGCTGGCGAAGCTTGCGCTTGCAAAAAGGAAAAAGTAAAAGCGGCAAAGAGCTTGCAAGGCTTGCGCTTGCAAAAAGGAAAAAGCGGGCGCCAGAAGCAGCGTCACACATCCATCAGCTCAAGCGCCTTCTTGACCGACATCCCCTCCCGGATGCCCAGGTCGTCGGCCCAAGAGGTGAACGTCTTTATCTTCGCGCGGAACATGTCCTCGAAGGATTTTACTCCTGTGACAAAAGCGGCGACATCCCCGAATTTCTCCGATGCATCTTTCGAAACATATCCGCATGCAACGTATCCCTTCTTTGCCTTGATGATAAGCAGGGGCACATTGCCAAGCTGGAAGCTGACGCCCGTGTATTCGCGCCCTTCATAAGAGATTTTCTCTTCCATAAAACGCCCCCTTTGATATTGCTGAAGGAAGGCGCGGTGCCTACCATCGCCTGCCAGAGTTCCAGCTTTCCGAAGACGGCCGCCTCTCCGCCCGCGGCTCCCTGCCTGCGGTGCGGATTGCGCGGTTCTTCAGCTTTTCGAATATGCGCTTTGACTTGGCGCACGAGATGCAGTAGTGCTTCTCGATGTGCGTGGACGACTTCACGTCGTCCGCAGTCTTCAGGTCCGTGGAATAGACGTTCATTGTGTTGTAGGTGATCATCTTGTCGCGCGGTATTGTCCTCCCGCACGCGTCGCAAGTGCCCAGCCTTTCCCTTCCCCTTGTCTTGTTAGCCATGAATACCACCATCACTGCAAATCATCCACATTCCCCGCATCGGGCGGGCTTCACTTCTCCCTTATCTTTATCGCATACCTTCCAGGCGCCTTGATCTCGAGCCTTTTCCCAATCTCGGACTTTTCCGGGTCAAGCACCACTAACTGGCCCGAGAATTTCTCGGTCAATTCCTGCGACTGGCATGCCGGGCACTGCTTCTCATCAGTGACTATCAGTCGGCAGTTCTTGCAAGCTTTCATAAAAATCACCAATCATCGCATTTTGCATCTATTCCTTCTTTTTCTTCTTGGCTTCCTTCTTGGGCTCGCTCTCCTTCTTTGGTTCGGCGTGCCCCTTGGGTGCGGTGCCAGGCTCTGCAGCGGCGGCCTTCTTTGCGGAAATCCATTCGTCCTTGCCAAGGCCGTCCGGCCTCATGGTGAGCCCGATTTTCGTCTCCGGGATGTTGTTCTTCATGCTCACCGTGGAAATCTTTGCAAACACGTGGTCGCCCTTCTTCAGGAATTTCTTGCTCTCCCTCCCCACGAACGTCTGCGTCTTCTTGTTGTAGGTCAGGAAATCGTTCGCAATCTGGGACAGGTGCACAAGCGCCTCGATGGGGCCCAGCGTCACAAAGCCGCCAAACTCCACGACCTCGGATACCTCGCTCTCGATTATCTCGTTTATCTGGGGAAGGTATGTGAGCGTGTCAAACTTCACGTCGTAATATGCTGCGTTGTCGCCGGGTATCACCAGCCCGTCTCCCTCGGGCTTGACATTCCAGACGGCGAGCGAAACGCCCGTGTCCTTGTTCACGCGCCTTTCGTATTTCTCGCGCAGTATCTGGGTGAGCGCCTCCTCAAGCTTCATGGAGAAAAACTGCGCAGGCAGCCTCACCCTGTCATTGCACGAAAGAACGTAGTACATAAATCCACCTTCGCTATCAGCAGTGTTCCACTGACGAACCTCGATGCGAGAGCCGCTTGCCTTCAAGCCGAGGTTCGTCACCCGCCTTCAGCACGAATTCGAGCCCGTATCCTAGGGGCGGATTTTCCATCTCGTTATTGCTCCGAAAGTTTAAAAAAGTGCCCTTACGACCGCGCTTCGCCAATCTTTCAGGCATATCTCCATTCAATACAACAACATTTATATGTTGTTGCTATCACAAAAGCCGAAAGGTGGTGGGATGAAACAAAGATTTTTCAATTACCAGAAAGACGACGTGGGCAGGATGGTGCGAGTCCCCCTGAAGCTATCAAAGGAAGCTGCCCTTGAGTTTGCAAAAGCCCTTTTGTCGAATAACGAGCTTCTCAAGCGCAAAGAAGAGCAAAAACCGGTGAAAGGCGAGCTTGCGAACCGCCACAAAAATCCTGTCACTCAAGGTGATTTGGATGCTGCGGAACAGCGCATGTTCAACGCGACAAAGCCAGCATATGATTACGCAGTTGCGGCTTACAAAGACAATTTCGATGTTTCGGTCAATTGGACCCACAAATACATATTCAATCAAATGCGCTTAGACGAAACGCACGAAAAAATACCTCTCGCGGTTTCCAATCATAAAAAAGGCGTATTCCGTGCGAACGCTAATACGGTGCTGCTCGGCATGCTTTCAGCTTTCGGGGGGTTCGTCGCAGGCAGCATCACAGCGTTTGCAACTGTCGGTGTAATGTGGAACGAGGCGCTTGCAAATTCCAATGGCCTGAAGGCCGCCATCATCACCACTGTCATCGGGTTGATTGGCACAGGCATTTACCGCTGGCAAAAAGGCAACAAGCTCGAGGTGAATCTTGCAAAGGGCATCCAAGTGGAAACAATGAACCTTATCGGCAGGATACTGGAGTCTTCCCACCGATAAACTTTAGGGCGCCGAATCTCTGTTTTTTTCCTCCACCTTATTGTAAATCTTCTGCATCTCCAGCGCGTCCTTCTCCAGAAGCGGCGACTCGCAAATCGCCTTCCCGCTCCATCCGTTCTCAACCCATGCGCGCGCGAGCGGCTCGAACGGGGGCGAATTCGACGAGATTGGCAAATGGTTTTTCTCCCCCGCCTCGATAATCTCTATCCCTGAGAAATGGCAGTGGAAGCTCCTGGAAGCGGAAGAGCCAAGCCTTTTTTCCACCTTGTCCAAAATGCGCGCGTAATCCTCCTGCGTTTTCAGCCTTGCCTCGCGCGCATGGTAGTGCGCGAAATCTATGACTGGCACCGCCTGCTTTGCGCCGAACTCCTCGGCAAGGCCGATTATCTCGTCAAGCGAGCCATACGCGCTTTTCTTGCCGGTAAGCTCGGCGCCCAGCTGCACGCCGCTTATTTTCCGCCTTTCCATCTCATCCAGGCAGCGCCTCAACGTGGAAATCACCATTTTCCTGCATTCCGCGGCAGGGCGGCCCATGTAAAAGCCAGGGTGTATGACAATCGGCGTTGCGCCAAGCCAAAATGCGGCCTGTGCAGTGGAAACAATGTGGCGCACGCTCCCGGCGAGCTTGAGCTCCTCCTTTGCGCAGCAGTTGATGTAGTAGGGCGCATGGCAGGAAAGCAGCACGTCGTTCTTGCGCGCAACCGCGCCTGCATCCCGCGCTGCAGGCTCGCCCATCTTCACGCCGTGGACAAACTCCACTTCCATTGCGCCAAGCCCGATTTGCCGGCAGTAGGCAATGCCTGCACCCGTTCCCTCGCCAGGCGTGCCAATCGGGATTCCCGCAGGGCCGAAACGTATCATTTTCCCGCCTCCTCGCCAGCCGCTTGCCCGGCTGCCGTTCCCTCATCTGCCTCTTCAATCTCCCTTTTTTCCTTCTCACCCATCATTTTTCCCAGGTGCGAATAAAGCGCAAGCTTGAATGCCTTGAGGGGCAGAAGCGCGCACTTCAGCCGCGTGGGACCTGGCGAGATGCCCAGGAGCGCAAGCACGCGCTCCTTTCCGATTGTGCGCGCAGCCGCAGCGTTTTTTCCTTTCACCTCGTCTGTGAGCATGGATGCGGACGCGGTGCAAATCGCGCACGCCTGCCCTTCAAACGAGGCATCCTCCACTTTTTCCACGCCTTTTTTCCCTCCCATCCTCAGGTAAAACGTGATGTCGTCACCGCAGAACGGATTTATGGCATGCCCGCTGCAGCTTGGCAGCGCCATCTTCCCGCGGTGGTGCGGCTTCTTGTAATGGTCTAAAATATTTTCGCGGTACATATCCTCGTTCATGAAAGCACCTTCTTGGCGCGCTTCACAGACGCCGCCAGCCTATTGGCTTCCTCATCGGTATTGTAAATGTAAAAGCTCGCGCGCACGGTCGCAATGGCGCCAATCGCCTTCATGAGCGGCTGCGCACAGTGGTGGCCTGCACGGAGCATGATGCCGTCGTCAGATGCAATCTGGCTGATGTCATGCGCATGCAGCCTGCCGACATTGAACGAAACTATGCCTGTCCTGTTCCCGTTGCCATACACATGCACGCCGCCCGTTTCCTTCAGGCCTTCCAGGCATGCCTTGTGAAGCGATGAAACATGCTTTTCAATCGCATCCATCCCGGCACTCTCAAGGTAATCCATTGCAGCCGACAGCCCCACCGCGCCTGCCACGTCCTGCGTGCCAGGCTCGAACTTCTGCGGCGCTGCGGCAAAAGTGCTGCCTGAAAGCGCCACGCTTTCAATCGCGCCCCCTCCTCCAAACACAGGCTCAAGCTTATCCGCCAGCTCTTTCTTCACATACAGCACGCCGACGCCCGTGGGTCCCAGCATCTTGTGCGCGGAAAACGCAAAAAAGTCGCAGCCCATGCCGTGCACGTCTATTTTCATGTGCGGGGCGGTCTGCGCGCCGTCCACAACGGAAAGCGCTCCTGCCTTTTTTGCCAGCCTGCAAAGCGAGTCCGCATCATTCACGGCTCCCAGCACATTGGAGGCGTGCGTGAAGGAGAACGCGCCCTGCTGTGCCGATAGCTTTTTTTCCACGTCCTCGTTGCAGAGCTTGCCGTAGCTCCTCATTTTCACGTAGCCAATCCTTGCGCCTGCTGCCTTTGCCGCAAGCTGCCATTGAGTCGCCTTCAGCATCGAGCTTCGCTCGATGTCTGATGCATTTTGCTTGTGCAAAATGCCCATCGGCGACTGCAGGCAACTTGCCAATGCAAGTTGCCAGTTCACGATGTTTGAGTGATGCTCCATTTCGGTCAGGAGAACGCACTTCGCGCCCAGCTGCCCTGTGCAGAAGCGCGCGGCAATATTGAGCGCCTCAGTTGCATTCCTCGTAAAGACAATTTCTGAAGCTGCCGCGCCGATGAAGCGCGCCACCCTCTTCCTTGCATTCTCGTAAATCTCAGTCGCTTCCTCGGCAAGCGCATTGCCGCCCCTATGGACATTTGCATTGCGGTTCTCATAATAATTTCGCATGGCATCCAGCACCGCTGATGGCTTTTGCGTCGTTGCGGCATTGTCCAGGTAAGCCACTTGCTTACCGTTCAACCTGCGCGAAAGTATTGGGAAGTCCTCCCTGATTTTTCCAATGTCAAATGCCATAAATATCGCCGATTTTCCTGCCAACTGCCGCTCGTATCATGCCCATCTGCCTTGCCTCAAACTCCAGCAAAAACCCGTCCAGTATCATCCGCCTGCCCTCGTTATCCTCGATGCCGCGCGACTGTAGGTAAAACAATTCATCTGCTGAAAACGGTGCCATTGCCGCGCCGTGCCCTGCCAAGGCATCCCCTGTTTTCACAGAGAGCATGGGCACCACGCGCACGCGAGCCTCCCTTGACAGCAGCAGGCTCTTTGCAACGAAATGCGCATCCGCGCGCGCAGCTTTTTGTGCGATTTCCACGCCGCCCTGCACATCCGCCTGCGCGCTTCCGGCGGCTGCAAAGCGGAATGAGGAGCGCGAAAAGCTGCCTGGTGCGCAATGCAAATGCTTCGTGCGCGCAATCAGCCTTTGCGCACCAGAAAGCAGGGCAACCTCGAAATGCTCGCACCTGCTTCCCGCCTGCTGTGATATTTTCACTTCGCTTCTGGTTTCTCTCCCTCCAAGCGTGCAGCCTATCAGCTTCAGTGCGGCATTTTTGCCAACCATCGCCTCCACTTTAATTTCAACATCCGTTTCTTCCGGTGCTATATTGACAATCGCAATCTCAGCCTTCGCTCCTTCTGCAAGCGAGATGGAGTAAGATGCAGAGCTGGCGGATTCCAGGAACAATGTTCTCTCCTTTCCCTTTGCAATGCTTACCTTCTCCGCTTCCATGCTCATCCCACCGCACCCTCCATCTCCATTTCCACCAGCCTGTTCATCTCAACCGCATACTCAAGCGGAAGCTCCTTCACAATCGGCTCTATGAAGCCGCGCACAATGAGCGACACCGCCTCATTTTCGTCAATGCCCCTGCTCATCAAATAGAAAAGTTGGTCGTCCGAAATCCTCCCGACCGCAGCCTCATGCTGGATAATCGCGTCATCCGAGCGCACGTCAATCACCGGCACGGTCTCCGCAATGGAAATCTTGTCTGCAATTATGCTGTCGCAGCGCACATTCGCCTTCACGCCCGTGCATCCCTTGCCCACGTATAGCAGCCCCCTATAGCGCACCAGGCCCCCTCCCCTGCAGATGCTCTTGGAAACCACGCGCGAAGAGGTGTTTGGCGTCATGTGAAGCACCTTTGCGCCAGTGTCCTTCACCTGCCCTGCGCCTGCAAGCGAAATCGTCAGATGCTCTGCGCGCGCCCCCTTTCCCACTAGCATGCTGCATGGGTATAGCATGGTGACGCCTGAGCCCAGCGTGCCGCCCACCCATTCCATTATCGCGTCCTCGGAAACAATCGCCCTCTTGGTGTTCAGGTTGTAGACATTCCTGCTCCAGTTCTGGATGGAAGTGTAGCGCACGCGGCTTGCCTTGCCTGCAAATATCTCCACCACTGCCGAATGCAGCGAGTCTTTCGTGTAATGGGGCGCCGAGCATCCTTCAATATACTGCACCGACGCGCCCTGCTCTGCGACAATGATGGTGTGCTCCATCTGTCCAAAGCCAGGGTAGTTCATCATGAAGTAAATCTGAAGCGGAGATGGCACCTTCACTCCCTGCGGCACGTACACGAAGCTGCCGCCAGACCAAAATGCTCCGTGGAGAGCGGAAAACTTGTTGTCCTTTGCCGGGACGCAGCGCGTCATGAAGTACCTTTTCACAAGCTCAGGGTACTCTTTCACTGCCGAGTCCATGTCTGTGAAAATCACGCCAAGCTCGGTTATGTTCTTGCGCAGCGACTTGTAGAGCACCTCGGAGTCATACTGCGCGGACGAGCCTGACAGGAACTTCCGTTCTGCCTCGGGAATGCCAAGCGCGTCGAAAGTGCGCCTGATGTCCGGGGGCACTTCCTCCCATTTTGTGGCGCCTGCTTCCTTGCCTTTCGGGCGCACGAATGCGGTAAGCTCATCCAAATCAAGCCTGGACAGGTCAGGCCCCCAGGTTGGCATCGGCATTTTCTTGAAAATTGCAAAGGCATCCAGCCTTTTCTTAAGCATCCATTCAGGCTCGCCTTTCACGCTTGATATTTCCCGAACCAGCGCCTCGGTGAGCCCCTTTTCTTTTGTTTTGTAGCCTACATTCAGCCCGCCTTCCCCAGGCTCTGCTGACAACTTGGCATCCCTGCCGTATTTTTCCGAAACATCCCCATCCTTCTTCATTGCAATACCCATCCGTATCCTTTTTCCTCTATCTTGTGCGCCAGCCGCTCGTCGCCGGATGCAGCCAGCTTTCCCGCATGGAGCACATGCACCCTGTCTGCCTTTATGCTGCGAAGCACGCGCGCATAATGCGTGACTATTATCATGGACATGCCGTTTTTCCTGATTTTCCCGATTGCCGCGCCCACGCGCTCCAGTGCATCCACATCAAGGCCCGAGTCAGGCTCGTCAAGCATGGCAAGCCGCGGCTCAAGCACGGACAGCTGCAGTATCTCGCTCATCTTCCTCTCCCCGCCTGACATGCCATCGTTTATTCCGCGCTGGAGAAACGAGCGAGCCACCCCGGCTGCCTCTGCTTTTGCAGACAGTATCTTGTCAAATTCCAACGCTGACATTTCATCCCCGAACCTTGCGGCATACGCGCGCCTAAGGAAGCTTGCAAGCGATACGCCTGGTACTTCTATCGGGGACTGGAAGGCAAGGAACAGGCCGCGGCGCGCGCGCTCGTGCGGCTTGAGCGCCAGCAGGTCTTTCCCTTCAAACACAGCCTTGCCGGAAACCGAATATTTCGGGTTGCCTGCAAGCGAAGAGAGCAGGGTGGATTTGCCGCTCCCATTCTGCCCCATGATGACATGCACCTCGCCCTCCCCCACCTCAAGCGAAACACCCTGTATTATCTCCTTTTCCCCAGCGCTCACGCGCAGGTTTTTCAACGATAAAAGCGCCATAAAATCTACCTCTCCTTTCCACCATCTGCCGCCTTCTTCCCCTTGGCAGCCATCCTCATCCCTTTTTCCGCGCCCATGCAAATCGCGCACGGGTCACGCCTTCCAAGCGTGCTCCCCTTTGCAATCACCACAATCATCGATATGCCCACATCCATTTCGTCCGCCTTCACTTTCCCTGCGGCAAATCTCTTCGCAAGCGCCGCGCACCCCCTTTCCGCGCGCGCGGGCAGCTTCCCAGCCCCTCGCTTGCCTGAAATGTATTGTGAAACCGCGGCCTCGCTTGTGCCAAGCGCGGATGCAATCCTCGCGCGGCCCACGCCCTCCCTTTCCATGCAGAGCGCAAGCTGGCGGCAGACCGATGGCAGTATCTTCCAGTGGACTTCGGAGCAGGGGAGCATTTGTTTTCACCTAAGTTAACAATTGTTAACGGGAATTCCTTTATAAACATTTTGTCTAAATGAATGGTTATAGGTGGTTATGAATGGTGGGAATACTTGAGAGGATAACAAAGCCATACACTTTGTTATCGACAATCATGATGACTCTCACAGCAATATTTTTGATCTCGGAGTTAACCTACTTTTTTCCCAGGTCTAAAATAGAGAATTTCAACAACGGTGTAAAAGCCGGCAGGCAGCAGGTTCTTGACAGCCTCGCCAAGAAAGACAGTGCAGCCAAGAAGACCTCTCCAATTCTGCTTCCAGTTCCCTCTCAACTACGCAATCAGGCATCAAAAGCCAAGCTTCCTGTTGACACGAACAAGGCGGTAAGAAAGCAATAACTGCCTTACTTGAAAATCTCACCGGTCTCTTCTGCCCAGAAAAGCAGGTCCAGGTGCGCAAGCGGCACCCCGGTCTTTTTGCAGAATTTTTCCATCTTCTTCTCTATTTCCAGATAGCGCTTCTCGGTCAGGCTTGCAGGCACTCGCTCAATCGCGCCGCATTTCACCAGGTTTTTCAGGATGTGCCTGTCCAGTATGGCAAGTGTTTTGCCGCGCCCGACGTTCCTGAGATAATGGCTCGCCTCCTTCAGGCCCAAGCCCTTGACATTTTTCAGGAAATACTCGCGTGCATGCCGCTCGCTCCCGGTGAAGGTGGCATGCGAAAGAAGGGCAAAATCATTTCCCGCGAATTTTTCCCTTGCCTCCACCAAATATCCTGCCTTGTTGTTGTGGAAGCGCGTTTTGGTGGAGAGCACTTTGGCAATTGCTGCGGCGTCTCCGCCAAACAGCAGCTTCTTTTCCTTCAGCTCATGGATGGCCGCATCGCACGAGCGCGCCTTGCTCTGCGGCGTGAGAAGGCAGAAGCAAAGCTCCTCGAAAAGAGCGCGCCCGCCTTTCCTGCCCACTGATTCAAAATGCGCCAGCCGCGCCTCGATATCCCTGCGCTGGCGCGCGTATTTTGCCAGCAGTTCCTCATGCTTCATTTTTCTCCTCCAATTCTCCATGTCCCGGGCATAAAAGCTTGTAAGGGATCTTTTCAATAAGCGCAAGGCTCCTTTCCATTTCCTCATCGCTTCCCCCCAGGTCAGTCCTGCCATAGCTGCCTCCGGCAAATTTTGTGTCTCCGGAAAACAACAAGCCTGTCTTCCTGTCAAGGATGCAGATGCTTCCATCCGTGTGCCCTGGCGTGTGGAAGAATTCAAGCAAGTGCGAGCCGAATTTCATCTCTTTCATGGGATTTTTCTCGGCGTTTTTTGGCACTTCGATATGCGGGCCGCCAAACCTGAACTCTGCAGGATGCATCAACACTTTTTCCCAGTCTGGCTTGACGCCGCGCGTGTGGTCAAAATGCCCGTGCGTGAGGATGCAGATGTCCGGCGCGAAATCAAGCTTCGCCTGCCCGTCCCCGGCATCTATCAGGAGCCTTCTGCCATTCTCCTCAATCAGGTAAACAGTGCCGCACGTGCGGCTGTCAGTGCGCAGCATGCGCGTGTGCCTTGCGATTTCCTCAAAGCCCGGCACTAAATCCGCCTCTTTATGGCAAATTTCCCTGATGGGAGCGCGAGGAGCACTTCATCAGGGCTTGCAGGAATCGCCCTGCCAAGCTCCTTTGCCGCCGCGCCTTTTTCCTTTGCCCCCGGAAATATGCTGTACGGCAGACTGGAAGCCTCAATGTGCACAATAGGCAGGACGATTGCAATTCCGTCTTTTGCACCTACTGCCAGCCCGAGCGCAGTGCTTCGGAACCACTCCCGCTCGCCCTCTATCGCAAAACCGCCTGCGCCGACATGGCCTCCCTGCACGTGCTTGGACAGCTGGCTTTTTCCAACGGCATAAACATCCACGCCTGCTGCGCCGATTTTCCAGGCAGAGGAGTGCGAGGCTGCAAACTGCGCAGCCTCATTTTTCTCCTGAGTGCTCGCATTCTTGCCATCCTGCAGGATGGTGGCTGGCGCGCCCTGGATGTCGGCATGGAAAAACAGGTCGCCATCTGCCATGACTTTGGAAACCAGCAAGTCGTTCTGCTTGGCGTCCCTGCCTGCAACCACCAGCCTCTTGCCCGATGTGTAGAACCAACGGTATTTTTCGAACCATTCCTTCTTCCGCTTCATCTCAGGCGCAGCAGACGCCTCGGCATCCGCGCGCTCCTTTTCCTTCGAAACCGCGGCTATCTCTTTCTTGGTCTCCTCAATCGCCTTGCGCGCGCCCTCCGCCTTTTTCGCAAGCTCCTTTGACAGCAAGTAGTGCGCCTCGGCATTCTCGCGGGCCCCCTTTCGCCAGTCAAGCGTAAGTTTCATGGGCAAATTTCACGCATGGAGGTTTTTAGCACTTGCCCCTGTTGCCCGGCGCCTCGCGCGCGCGGGCGCGCGCGTTCGGAGCAGCGAAAGGATTTAATACCCTTCCAATTTAACCCTCATCCGCGCTTTCTATGCATATATGTTTATGCAATAGTAATGTGTGCGCTTTAGGAGATGGTTTGATGAAGATAAGCGAACTCAAGTCCGGCGTGGGCAATGCCAGCATCGAGGCTGAAATCGTGAGCATGGAGGAGCCCCGCGACGTCATGGGCAAATTCGGCAAGCGCCTGCGCGTGGCATCCGCAAACCTCAAGGACGACTCCGGCGAGATAGTGCTTTCGCTCTGGAACGACGACGCGGACAAATTCGCGCAGGGCGACAAGGTGAAAATCACCGACGGCTGGGTCTCGGAATACAAGGGGCAGCTTAGAATCTCTGCAGGCAGGAACGGAAAAATAGAAAAGCAGTAATTTCCAGCCAGGCAAGGCATTGGCACGGCAACGCCGTGCATTTTCACTTTTATTTTTTTCATGTCTCAATTCTCAAGCAAATGTTTACCGAGGTGGTATGAATGGCAAAGATGGATGGACAACAAGTCATGGTTATGCCGGAAGGCAGCAACCGCATACTGGGCAGGGATGCGCAGCGCACCAACATCGCCGTGGCATACGCGGTGGCGAACATAATACGCACCACGCTTGGCCCCAAGGGCATGGACAAGATGCTGGTCTCCGAGCTTGGCGACATCGTGATAACCAACGACGGCGCGACCATACTCGAGGAAATGAACGTGGAGCACCCTGCGGCAAAGATAATGGTGGAAATCGCAAAGACGCAGGACAAGGAAGTGGGCGACGGCACCACGACCGCCGTAATGCTGTCCGGCATGCTCCTGAAGAAGGCAGGCGACCTGCTCGACCAGGACATCCACGCCTCGACGATTGTCAAGGGCTATGACCTGGCTGCGAAGAAGTCGAATGAAATACTTGCCAAGCTTGCCACCAAGGTGGACATCAAGGACACCGCAACGCTTGAGAAAATCGCGTCCATCGCCATGGGCTCCAAGTCCATCGGGGTTGGCGCCTCGAAGGACAGGCTTGCAAAACTCGTGGTGCAGGCTGTCACCCAGGTTGTGGACAAGCGCGGCGACACATATTCTGTCGACCACGAGCTTATCAAGATTGAAAAGAAGGCGGGCGGCGACATCAACGACACCGCGCTCATATCTGGCGTGCTTGTGGACAAGGAAATCGTGCACCAGAGCATGCCGAAGAACATCAAGAACGCAAAGATTGCGCTCATCGACTGCGCGCTTGAGATTGAGAAGACGGAAATCGACGCAAAAATCGAGATAACCTCCCCTGACCAGATGCAGGCGTTCCTCGCGCAGGAGGAGAAAATGCTGAAGGACATGGTGGAGAAAATCTCGGCAACAGGCGCCAACGTGGTCTTCTGCCAGAAGGGGATTGACGACGTCGCGCAGCACTACCTCAACAAGAAGGGCATCTCCGCGGTGCGCCGCGTGAAGAAGTCGGACATGGAGAAGCTCCAGCGCGCAACAGGCGCCAAGGTGGCAACTACTCTTGACGACCTCTCGGCAAAGGACCTCGGTGCCGCAGGCGACGTGAACGAGAAATCAATTTCAGGCGAGAAGATGGTGTTTGTGGAGAATTGCAAGGACGCCAAGTCAGTGACAATATTCGTGCGCGCCTCCACCGAGCATGTGGTCTCCGAGGGCGAGCGTGCCATTGTGGACGCAATCGGCGCGGTTTCCTCAGCCATTGAAGACGGGAGGTACGTGACAGGCGGCGGCTCCACAGAGATTGAGCTTTCCATCCAGCTTGGCAAATACGCCACTGAAATCGGCGGCAGGGAACAGCTTGCCATCCAGGCTTTTGCAGAGGCGCTCGAAACAGTGCCCCGCACGCTTGCGGAGAACGCAGGCATGGACGCAATAGACGCGCTCGTGTCGCTGCGCTCCAAGCACAAGAAGGATGACGGATTGCACTTTGGCGTGGACGTCTACGCAGGCACCACAGCCGACATGAAGGCGCTTGGCGTGTTCGAGCCCCTCAAGGTCAAGACCCAGGCAATCGCGTCAGCCTACGAAGCGGCAAAGATGCTCCTCCGCATTGACGACATGATCGCCTCCAAGGGCAAGAGCGGAGCAGGCGGAATGCCTCCGGGCGGGCCTGGCGGCATGGGCGGGGACTACTGAGTTCTTATTTTTTTGTTTCTTCTTTTTGTTTTCTTTTTTGCTTGCATTAATGTTATCTGTTTTTTAATTATCCCAACAAATTAATTCAGGTGGTCGTATGAAGAACGGCGCATTAATCGCTATTTTTGTTGGTTTTGTTTTGTTTGGATGCTGCGGGCAATTTTCTGTAAGCCCAAGCGGAAATCCAGTGGTCGAAAAACAACTGCCGAATGGAACGCTTTCTGTCGAATCCACTGGTGGCTGGCTTCTAAACCCAAACAGAGGGATAGAACAATGCGAAGAACTCCTCGGGAATGCCGCCAACACGCAATATTACAATTTCTGCATTGACCAAATTGCTTACAAAGAAAAAAATCCTGAAATTTGCTACAAGTCGATAAACCAGGATATCAACGTGGCTCCATCGGACGCTGTCAGGAAAAATAACACAGACCGATGCATACTGGCAATTGCGAGGAAACCAAATATTGCTGGTGCAAAGAACTTTATAGAATGGTGCAGTGTGCTGAGCGAACAATCAAGACTCACGTGCTACGACTCATATTACGATAATGATCAGGCGACCCCTGCCAAAGTTTGTGGTCCGATCATAAATGAATCTGCAAAAGCCGATTGCATGCAATACAGCCCCTGCGACTTCTATCCGGCAGGAGAAAGCCGAGATAAGTGCAGGAAAATTTATGCGCAGTAAGGAAAATATGCACCTTATTGCCAGAAATATCTAGAATGTTTTTTCTTTCCTACCCTAGCGCAAGCGCGCTTGAGCTTGCAAGCGAAAAGAAGATGAGCGACATCGGGGCGCAGATGGCAAAGTATTGGGCAGCGTGCCTTCACAAATCCACGCCCGAAGCCCATCCTCGTCGCGCTTTGCGCGAAGGGACCCATTTTTCGGTGCGCCGAAAAAGTGGGACGCCTTTAGGCGTGGGTCTGTATCACCTGTGTTTTCCCTGCCATTTCCAGTACAAGCAAGGTTGCCTCGAAGCACTAATCCCAGGAGAGTATCCAATACATATCTACATAGCTAATACATAGGTATATAATATGTATGGTTAATATGTAATTAATATAGTATTACATTTGTAATATAGAAAAACACATTAGTAACCGAATGTGTTGAGTTTCAGTCGCTGGGTCGGTGAAAATAGAGATCGGCTCTGGCCTTTATCGAAGGTGTCAAGAGCATGATAGATCTCCCTGGAGCAATCCGGGGCACTATCGAAAAAGGAGATGATACCATGGTATCCGGAATATTCAGCAAGCTTGCAGCATTCACAGCGTTGCTTCTTCTGTTTGCGGGAACCACTTTTGCGGAAGTGTCCATAGACACATCTCCAGCAATTACTCCAGACAACTCTGGGTCAGCCGTGCTTTCAGGCGCCTCCGAGTACGCAGCTTCATCTACATCCGATACCGTGGCGCTGCCTGACTCAACAATCTTAATAATCCCCATAACCGACCACGCCGAGGAAACCACGTTAGCAACAACAGACATTTCTACCTCCCAAGAAATCGAAACTGCGTCCCTGCCAGCCACCTTGGCTGAAAGCACTGACGTTGTAGGCACCGAAACAGTGCCAGCCATTTCACCCGTAAGCATTAATGTTGAAGCAACCGAAGCCGATATAGTGCCAGCCACCTTGGCTGAAAGCACTGACGTTGCAGACACCGAAAATGTCTCGGATATTGCCGCAATAGACTCATTACCGCCGGTGAAGCCCTCAACGAGCGTGGCGAAGATATCCGGCATAACGGCATCCCCCTCGCTTCAGATAAATGACCTCACCTATGTGCCAGGCACATATGAGCTCTTAGCATTCTTCTCATTCTCATCCTCAGACTCGTCCAAAGTGACGTGCGAGTACACTCTCAACGGCAAGGATTGGCTTCCAGCCAAATTGGTGCTAGTGACGTCTGGCATCATCTCCACGGCGTCAGCAAAGGACGATGTATCCGGCACTTGCGTGGCAAAGGTCGAGAAAGGCGAAGGCGGCCCTGTCAGCATGAGGGCCAACAAGCGGTCCCCTCAAGCTAACCCTTGACACGGACGGGCCAGTAATCAGTGGAACAGAAAACATCATCATAGAGGCTGTTTCATCTTTTGGCGCAGTTGCCAACTACACTCTGTCTGCAATAGACAGTGTGAGCGGCTCAGCGCTTGTCACATGCACGCCTGCCTCAGGCTGGGCATTCCCGCTCGGCATAACTAATGCGGTCTGCACGGCAACGGACGCCCTCGGCAACACCGCCACGGCAGCATTCACGGTGACCGTGGTCGGCGCCACAGCCCCGGCCACTGTCTCAGACAGCATTGGCAGCACGGTTGCATTCTCCTCGACGAGCGTAGTGAAGCCCTCAGCGAGCGTGGCGAAGATATCCGGCATAACGGCATCCCCCTCGTTTCAGATAAAGGACATCACCTACGTGCCAGGCACATTTGATCTGTCAGCACCATTCTCATTTGCACGCTCATCCAAAGTGACGTGCGAGTACACTCTCAACGGCAAGGATTGGCTTCCAGCTGAATGGGTGTCATTGTCTGGCATCATCTCCATTGGGTCAGTAACGGACAACGTATCCGGCACTTGCGTGGCCAAGGCAGTGAGCCTGAAAGAAAGCGGCCCTGTCAGCATGAGGGCATTTTACGGCAAGGAAATGGCAACAAGCGGTCCCCTCAAGCTAACCCTTGACACGGACGGGCCAGTAATCAGTGGAACAGAAAACATCATCATAGAGGCTGTTTCATCTTTTGGCGCAGTTGCCAACTACACTCTGTCTTCCACAGTTGCCAACTACACTCTGTCTGCAATAGACAGTGTGAGCGGCTCAGCGCTTGTCACATGCACGCCTGCCTCAGGCTGGCTATTCCCGCTTGGCATAACTAATGTGGTCTGCACGGCTACGGACTACTTCGGCAACACCGCCACGGCAGCATTCACGGTGACCGTGGTCGACACCACCGCCCCCGCAATCTCGCCTATCTTCCCTGTAAACGATACGACTATGACCAACACACTGCCTGATTTCAACTGGACGTCTACTGATGCCGTAAGCGCGGTTTCCTGCACTCTGTATCTGGATGACGCGATTGTAGCTTCAGGGATTTTCCCAACATCCGGCTCGGCTTATGGCAAAACCGCGGCATCCGCGATTGCAATAGGCTCACACATCTGGTATGTGAAATGCATTGATGCAGCGGGCAACACTGCAAATACTCCTGCCCGCGTGTTCACCATAACAGCACCTGCTCCGGCGCCAGCCGCGCCTGCAGCAGGCAACGGCCCAACCAACGGAGGCGGCAATGTTTTCATACCTGCTCCAACGATCGCGCCAATAATGGCGCCAGCCCCTGCGGGGGAAGCAGCGCCTGTTGAAACGCCTGCTCCAACCCCGTTGCCCTTGGCAGCGCCCGCTGCAACCGCGACCGTTGCAACCGCGCCCAGGCTAGAAATACCTGCACCTGCGGCTCAAGAGGCTGCAACTCCTGCAGCAGCAGCCGCATTGTTCGGCGGAATTGAGTTTCCCCAGCTCGCGGTTCCCGCGCTAATTTTGGCATTTGTCCTGACGGCAGGCCTTGTGGGATTCCTCGTGTTCAGGTACAAGAAGTAGCGGCTCCTTGTTTTTGAAGCGCCTTCTGGCGCTATTTTTTGTTATTTTTTCCTTTACCTTAGGATTTCTTGAAGACAGCTACGAAATAGACGATACAGCTTGGCAAAGCCCAGAATTTTTCCTACCCCAGCGCAAGCGCGCTTGAGCTTGCAAACGAGAAGAAGATGAGCGACATCGGGGCGCAGAATGCAAAATAGAGCGCTGCGCGCGCGGGATTGGATTCTGAAAGTGCAAGAAGAAACGCGGAGAGCGCGGCATTTATCACGAGGTAGATTTGGCAGGCAAGCGAAAGGGCGGAAAGGAGCGCGGCATCAGGCGCTGCGCTACCTGAGACAGCGGCGCCCGACAGGGTGGGCGCGAGGAAAATCACGGTTCCCAAAATAATGGGCACAAGAAGCGCGGATGATGCAAGCACAGTGTAGCGCTGGATGGACAGCAACGCGGCTCGCTCGCGCAGGAGCGCGAAAAAGGAAACAGCATCCTGCGCACACTCACGAAGTGCAAAATACATGTCTGCGCCGGTTTCATAGGCGACCACGATGAGCCCGAACGCGCGCGCAACAAGGGGCGTGGGGCAGTGGCGTGCGGCTGCAGCCATGGAGGACTGGAAGCTGTCTCCTGCCTTCTGCCTTGCAAGCGCGAGCGCAAACGCAGATGACACCCTGCCAAAACCCCCATTTGAAAGCAGGGCGAGCATTTTTTCAGCCGAAAGCAGCTTGTGCGCGGATGCCGCAGTGTAAAGCGCGTCAGGCAAAAGCGATTCAGCGCGCTTTGTTTCCGCCTCTGAAAAATACGCGGCAAGCGAATAGATGGCCGGCCCCATGCAAATCGAGAGGAATGCCAGCATGGTGCTGCCTGCGGCAAGGCAAATCCCTGCGAGCGCAAGCGAGAGCGCGGCAAGCGCCACTGCAAACTGTTTGCCACCAACGCGGATGCCTTTTCCTGCCAAATACCCGTCCAGCGCGCCGGCTCCCCTCTCAACCTTGACAGGGGGCAAGAGAAGGAACATCGCCAATAGTGCAAGCGCATCCAGCGCAGGGAAAACAAGCAGGAAGGCAAGCCAGACCTGCCACTGGGGCACAGGCTCGCCTTGCAACAAGGGAGAAACAGCGGCAAATACGGAAAAGAACGAGGGGATGAGCGCGGAGACTGCGATGAACGCTATTGCAAGCAGGGAAAATTTTCCCGCCTGCGCGCGCATCTCCGAAATCTGCGCAGATGACAGCTCGTCTGCCATCCTTCGCAGCGCATCAGTGCCCTTCCCGGTCTCATAAATCATGGAAATGAGCTGCAGGCTGCGCTTGAGGGGAAGCGAGCAGGTTGCAGCAGACAGGCGCGCAAAAGCGGCCTGGACAGAGGCGCCGGATGCCATCTCCCTTTTGGCATGCGCTGCCTCGCGCGAAAGCTCATATTTCCCCTGCGCAAGCCTTGCAATGCATGATTCGTACGGCACGCCAATGTCAATGTAAATCGCAAGCTCGCGCAGAATGTACGGCAGCTCGGCCTCCATCTGCTTTTCCCGCCGCGTTGCAAGGATGTACGGGAGCTTCAGGAAGGACAGGAAGAGGATGCCGGATGAGAAAAGGAAAATGCCGGCAGATAAAACCGCATCGGAGAAAAGCAGGGCGCTTGCCGCTCCTAAGAGCGCGCCCGGCACAAGGGCGGCAAGCAGGGAAAAGGAAAGATAGCCCCGTGCGTCGCCGCACTCGATTGCCGCGCGGGAAAACGCGGCGCTTGCCGCGCTTCCGGACTTATCGGAAAGCCTCAGCCTGATAGGGAAGTTGCACGCAGTTTCCATGAGCTTGGCAACGCTCATGCTTCCACTCCCCCGAACAGGCGCTTTTGTATCTCTGAAAAGGCGCTTTCAAACCCGCGCTTCTTTCCTGCAGCCTTGGCAAAAAATCCCTCGCGCGCTTTCATCTCGCCTGCCAATTCGCGCCCCCCCATGCCTGTTCCCTGCGCGATTTTCCCCATCAGCAGCCTCATGCCGCCACGCTGGTATCTCTTCCCGTCATATGCTGCAATGGGGCGCATCACATCCGCAGGGTTCGCGACCGCAATCTCCGTGACCCTGCGCGCTTCGGACAGCGCGCGCCTCCTGGCGCTGTAAACCGAGACGCGCCTCTGCACAATGAATACCCCTATGCCCTCAAGGTCGGCCTCCAGGCAGCCCATCGCCCTCATGCGGAGCAGCGCGTCGCGCGAGCTTTGCGCATGGAACGTGGCATAGCACCCCTTTGCCTGGCCCGAAAGCGCGGACTCCACAAGCGCGCGCACTTCGGGAGGCGTTCTGACCTCGCCCACCACCACCCTGTCGGGCCTCATGCGCAGCGAATCGCGCACCAGCTCCGCCATGCCGATGCCGCCTTCCTCAAACGGCAGCAGCCTTATCTGGTGAGGGTGCGGCAGGCGCAGCTCAGGCGTTTCCTCAATCAAAAGCATCCGCTCGCTTGCAGGCACGAAGCAAAGCAGGGCATTGAGCGTGGTGGTCTTGCCGCTTGCAGTGTTGCCGGCAACAAGCACGGGCAGGTCAGCCTGAAGGCAGAGGGAAAGGAGGGAAAGCATCTTCGCATCGTATGTGCCCAACGCCAGCAAATCAAAAGGCGACAGCGGCTGCTCGCTGAATTTGCGGATGGTAAGCTCGCATGGGGAAATCGGCGGCATGGAGGCGTGCAGGCGCGAGCCGTCCTCGAGCACTGCGTTCATGCGCGGCTGCTGCGCGGTCAGCCTCCTTCCCAATCCCCTGCCGAGCCTGTTCACAAGCGCCACGAAATAATCCGCGCTCGTCACCGCAACGTCTGTTTTTTTCCATCCCCCGCCGCGCACAAAAACATAAACCGGCTGCCCGATCCCGATAAGCGCGATTTCCTCAAGGCTAGTGTCTGCCAGGAGGGGCTGCAGAAAGCCGCTGCCGAACGTCTGGAGATGGATGGTGCTGCACAGGTATTCCTGCTGCTCGCCATCAATGGAGATTCCCTGCTCCTCGCACTCCTTCAAAAGAAAGCCCTTTACCAGCTGCCCGCCGCCCCTTCCGCCCGCCTCGGCGCCGCCAGCCTCCGCACCATCATCATCCCGCTCGCCTCCCCTTTGCGCGCGCTCCCTGATGCGCGCGGCAACCGATGCAACCAGCTCCTCCTCCTCGCCTGAAAGCTTCCGGAGCCCGGTTTTGTATCCCGCCCTCCATTCCCCAATCTTCCAGCCAAGGCTTTCCATATGTTCACCTTCCACCCAGCCGCTTCCATCTCAGCACGTCGCCTTCCTTTATGAGAAGGGCATCAGTCATCTCCACGGGCAGCTCAAGAAGGAAAGACGATTTCTTTTTCGGGGAGACAAGCGCGGTGTTGGGAGGGATGCGGCGGAAAACCTCTGTCACCTTGCCTGCGGCAGACAGGTAAACCGCGTCGAATTCCTTCTTCACAAAGTAGGAATGGATGGAAAAAATGCCGTTGAAGCCGAACACGAACAGGATGGGCACGATTTCGTCGCGGAACATGAGCCCTCGCATGCGCGAAAAGTCCGTGTCGGCTATCTCCAGCCCTGCCTTCACGCGCTTTTTCCTTGCCACATTTGCAATCTCGTGCATGCCAACCCCTATTTTCCGTACTTCCTTCTCCTGCGCGAGAATTCCTCGAGCGCGCGCCGGAAGTCCGCTGCGCCAAAGTCAGGCCAGAGCTTTTTGGAAAAGTAATACTCGGAATATGCCGACTGCCAGGGCAAAAAGCCGCTTGTCCTCATCTCGCCCGAGGTCCTGATGACAAGGTCAGGGTCCTCCCAGCCCGAAGTGTAAAGCAGCCTGGAAAAGGATTTCTCATCCACCCTTCGGAGGCGGCGGGCAAGCGCGGCATTCACGGCATCCAAAAGCTCCTGCCTCCCCCCGTATGCAAGCATCAGGTTCAGCTCGTACTTGCCGTTTTTCGCAGTGTCCCGCTCCACCTTCCTCATCTTTTCCGCAATGTCCTTTGGAAGGGAGGACAGCGAGCCCCTGAAATGCACGCACACCCCGTATTTCTTGTAGTCCTCCTTGAGCCCTTCGGACAGCTTCTGGTTGAAAAGCCTGAAAAGGTTTTTCACCTCTTTGGAGTCGCGCATGAAATTCTCCGTGGAAAAGCCCCACATGGTGAGCTTTTTTATCCTGTGCTTCCGGCACCATTTGAGGACGTCGCCGATGTGCTCAATGCCCCTGTTGTAGGCATAAGGTATGGTCTTGCGGTTCTTCCTTGCCCAGCGGCGGTTGCCATCAGGTATGATTGCGATGTGCCTCGGCAGCATGTTCCCACGTCCCACAGGCGGATTTCCCGGCGAAACTATTTAATCCATGCCGCGGGGCCGGAATAACCCCGCCAGCTTTTTCCGAAGCACGGCGTACCTCGAGTAAAAGCGCACAAAAGGCGACGAGCTTTTCCCCCCGATTTTCCTGTGCGCGCCCACCAGCGATGCCGCATCAAGCGCGGATACGCCATAAAACTCGACATATGCCGCGCCCACTTCCGACGGATGGTGCGCATCGCTTCCTGCCAGGAGCGCCAGCCTGTTCCTGAGCGCAAACGCCATTGCGCGCGCATTCTGCGAAGGCATGGGCACGCGCGCATTGAAAACCTCCACGCAGCCGATTTTCGCAAGCAGGGGCGCGGGCAGCTTTCCAAGCGCAATGCCATGGCGTGCAAAATCATACGGGTGGGCTGCGCAGCATACCGCCCCCTGCCTTTTTGCCTCGGCAAGCACGCCCCCCAGTTTCCCTGGGGCAATCCTTTTTTTCACAAAATAAACGAGCAAGTCGCCCTTGTCGGTGCGGACTTCCTCCCCCAAAATGACCTGAAGGGGGAGATTGCGCCTGCGCGCAACCCGCTGTGCTTCAAGCGCGCCTTCTATCGAGTCATGATCGGTGATTGCAATTGCCGAAAGGCCAGCCTTCGCCGCGGCATCAATCACATCCCCAACGCGCGACAGCGAATCCTTTGAGAAAATGGTGTGGGTGTGCAAATCAGCCTTTATCATGCCATTGCCTCTGCTTTATTTAGGATGAATATGTTTATATGGTTTTCCATATATAAATATTTATGTGGTTTTATGGGCAACATCTTCATCTCACTTGACGACTCAAGCGAAGGCTTCCTGCGCAGGTTCGCCTTTGAGCGCTTCGGAGCCAAGAAAGGCGCGATAAGCAAGACGGTGGCAGCCGCGCTCCTCACGCTTAAACAGAACGAGGGCAGGGAAAAGGCAATGGCGCGCTTGCTATCTTCAATGGAAAAAGGCGTTGATTTGGGTCTGCGCGGCAGGAAAATATATTCCGAAAGGGGCGAGCTTTATGACTAGCGTGCTTGTTGACACATGCATATTGGTCTACGCGTATGAGAAAAGCGACGTGGAAAAGCACATGGCGGCAAAGGAGGCAATACGGCTCCTCTTGGAAGGGGGCAACGCAGCAGTCAGCGTGCAAAATCTTGCCGAATTCTCGCGCGTTCTTTCTGAAAAGTCCAAAACACCCGTTTCATACGGCGAAACCAGAAAGCACGTTTCGGAGATGGCCTCTGTGTTCAATGTCATATCCTACGGGGCGGCAACAGTGGATGCAGCACTGTCAATCTGTTCCGGCGGAGGCACCCACTTCTTCGACGCCTTGCTTGCAGCGACTGCTGAGGAAAACGGCATTTACGAGATAATCACTGAAAATGTGAAGGACTTCAAGGGCATGCATTCCATTAAGGCAACAAGCCCCTTTGCGAAAAAACCGGATTCGCCGAAGCGCGCCAAGCCCTGATTGTTTGTGGCAGTCTCAGTTCCCCGTCAGCTTTTTCCTCAGAATGCCTGCATAAGTGGCAAGAGTAGAAGGCGATGCCATCTGCCCCCACCTGTCCATCTTGCCGCGCTCGGACAAAAGCTCCTCGAAGAAAAGCGCCTTTGCCGCGGAGACAAGCACTGGCGGGGGCTGGCCACCTGCCAAATCCAGCGCCGTGCGGAGGTGCCTGTGGAGCGCCAGGTCAAGCCCGTATTGCGCGCGCCACTCCCTCTCGTATTTCTCCGGCTCGCCTGCGTTCCTGCCTGCCAGCATGCCGCAGCTTGCCCCGAAAAAAACCCCGCCGCCCGTGGTGGCTTTCACCTGCCCTGCCGCATCTCCAGCCAAGAGCACATTTTGCTTTCCTATCCTCATTGCAGTCTTTGCGCGCACCGTTGTCGGTATGACTGCGGCAAACTCATGCGAGGGCTTCCCCGACACGCCAAGCCTGGCAAGGAACCGCCTGTAATATGCAATCGGATGGTGGCGCGGCAGCGACACTCCCGCGCCTATTTTCGCCTCGCTTTCATTTTTCGGTATCACCCAGCCGAAAAATCCGGGAAAATCGCGCGAGGACAGGAAAAGCGTGGCGCAGTGCGCATCCTCGCACTCATAGGCAAAATCGCCTTGCATGCTTGCCACATAGGAACGGATTTTCGGGAAGCCAAAGCGCGATGCCACAAGCGAGGCAGGCCCGTCGGCGCCAATCACGCAGTCTGCCTCAAACTCGCGCGTGACTTTCTTTCCCAGCTCCAGCTCGCCGCCTTCCTGCTCGAACTTTTCCGCGGCAAGCGAGTCGAACTCCTGGCGGGAAACGAGCACTGCGGTTTCTTCCCTGGGCGAAATGCCAAACTCTTCCGTGCCGCAGACAATCCTGGCGGAATTGATGCCGTTTATCCTGGCGCGGGAATAATCAACGCCCGAAAGCGCGCGAAGCGCCTCCAGGCCGGATTTGGAAATGAGCCCTGAGCATGCCTCTGGCTCGCCCACCTTCCAGTGCTCCTCGCTTACAAGCGCGCTTTTGCCGCTGCGCAGCGCTGCAATGCCGGCAAACAGGCCTGATGGCCCGCCTCCCACTATGTGCACATCTGGCATGCACATTCCCGCGCGGAGTAGGTTTTTATAAGCGAATGGGGTCTAAAGACGTCCGCGGCTGGGAGGCTGCAAGTCAGGGGGTAAATTCATGGTTTTGTTTGCGAACAAAATATCGCCAAAACCTATTACAATCTGGAGGTTTTGACGATGGTGGCATTCACATTCGACGCGCTGTATTTTTCACTGATCGTATTCCTATCCGCAATCATCCCCGGCGTTGCCATCGGCTGGCCTCTTCTGAAAAAAACAGATTTTGGCGCCATGGAAAAGCTGCTGCTGTCCTTTTTCATAGGGCTGTTTGCAGTCCCGATATTGCTTTTCATCGAGTCCCTTGCCGGGATAAAATTTTCCCTTTTCCTCGTTTTCGCCGATATTTTCATAATCGCCGCTGCAGGGCTTTTCATTGGCGTGCGCAGCGGGGCGTTCAAGCTCCCAGCCCCCAATCTCCCCAAGATTGACCGCCAAATCATCACGAAAGAGCGCGCCATCGCCCTTGCTGTCCCGGCGCTTCTCCTTCTTGCAATGTTCCTTGCTTTTTGGATAAGGATACAACCCTACTCGCCGATGTATTCTGAGCTCGACCCGTATTTCTACGTCTATGGGACAGGGCAGATAATCCGGGACGGTGTCGAGCCGCCCACTGATGACACTGCCTGGTGGCCTGAAGTGCAGGCAACCCACCGCGGCCAGCCGCTCAAGAAATACCTTGAGGCCGAATGGTACTCCATTTACACCAACGGGGGCGAGTACAACAACTACCTGCTGTTCACCACCTCTTCCTGGCTCCCTCCCATCTCCGCAGCATTCGTGTCCTTCGGTGCCTACCTGCTGGTCTCCTCGCTTTATGGCAGGCGGTATGGCGTCTTCGTGGCGTTCCTTCTCGCATTCCTCCCCATCACAATCTACAAGATGTCCGCGGGAGTCAATGAGGCGGCGCCGGTCGGCAATATGATGCTGTTCATGTCCATGGGCCTCCTGGCCATCTCGCTTGCCAAGAAAAACCAGGCGCTTGGCATCATATCCGCATTTGGCTTCTTCACCGCAATACTAAGCTCGAACTTCACTCCTGTGCTTGCCCTGCCGCTTGCAGGGCTTGCCATCCTGCAGTCGCTTGACTACTTCTGGCGCGGCAAGGAAAGCGGCGACTTTGTAGTGGCGCTAGCCTTCGCGGCCGGGGGCTTTTTCCTAGGCACGCTGCTTAACGGCGCATATGGAAACGCCCTCTTAGGCTCCCTGGTTTACGGTCCCGTGCTCATGGCGCTTGGCGGAGTGGCGTTTGCATTTGCCATGTGGTATCTCTCCAGCCTGGGCTGGAGCGAAAGCAAGCGCTATGCAGCCATCGGCGCGGGCATATTTGCCGCGCTTCTGCTGGTTTTTTTGACTCCGGTTGGCGGGCTTGTGAAAGATACGGTTTCAAGCTATGTTGGTGCGGCCGACTTCAATACCGCGCTTGAGCGCACCATCGCGGAGCAGAGCGTGGCCGGCACCTCGTTTGAAGGCGATGCCGGCTTCCTTGCGCTTGTCCCGAAGAACCATATCGACGCGAACGCAACCGGGCTCGGAATCCTCGCAAACGTGATGTATGGCGCGCTTTCCTTGTTGTCCGCCGTTTTCACCCTTGCTGGCAACGCCTTTTTCGGCCTTCTCGACATCATATTCAGCTCATTTGCAGGGCTGTCCCAGGCCACGTCCACCAAGGACGATTCATTGCTTTTTGTATTCCTGGTCATCTCCATGGTTGGCTTGGCGCTTAGGCATTTTTCCCGCAGGGCGGAGGACCGCGAAATCCCGTCCATACCGCTTCTTCTCCTCATCATCACCATGCCGGTGCTATACGTCGGGGTGAACAAGATGAAGTACACCATATTTGCCGGCATGATGATAGCGGTTGCCGCAGCCGTGGCATTCGCCGAGGTTGAGCGGCTTTTTTGCTGGCTGTCGGGAAAAATGAAGCTGCCCTCGGCTGGAAAGTACGCGCCTGCGGCATTTGCCTTCCTGCTCCTCCTCGTGGTATACGAGCAGGCGGCAGGCCCTGTCCCATATGCCTACATCTTCGCCATAAAGTCGCTTGAGCCGCGCTACCAGGACAACCCCGTGGCAATGGCGCCCGTGGTTTCCAAGCTCTGCGAGGATTTGCGCGCGAAAGGCGTGCCATACAGCCAGATGCAGCCCCTTTGCGACGCAGGCGCCTATGCGAATTTCTCCGGCAGCATGAACAACCAGTTCGATGACAGCGTATGCTGGCTGTCCCAGATGAAGGCAGGCGAGATGTTCCCTGCTGCAAACGACACCGCGGCGCAGCAGCGCTCGTCCGAGGCGGTGACTTCGGCCAGGTTCCGATGCAACAGGCTTGCGGACTACTGGATCGACTCCATGGAATGGATGGGGAAGAACCTTGACTCGTCCGACCGCGTCACCTCGTGGTGGGACTATGGCCACTGGACCAATTACTTTGCGGACAAGAAAACCGTGCTCAGGAACGAGCATGCATCGCGCGGCATGATAGGCCGCGTGGCGCATGACTATATCGTGGGGAGCACGCAGGACCTGATCGACAGCATGAACTATTTTGACAGCAGATACGCGCTTTTCGACCAGGAGCTCATCGCGAGCGGGAGCCTGTTCGGGGGCAAGTACGGTGCGCTGAATTACCTGGGCTGCGTGCATGAGGGAGCCACCTCGGTCAGCGAGCAGCCAGGCGCTTCGGAATGCGAATACGAGCACTCCCCTGAAAGGATAGCCGTGCCGCGCGTCCAGACAGCAGCCAATACCTGCGTGATTTCCGAGAGCCAGCAGAGGACGGGCGTTTATGCCTACAGGCTTGGCAAGGATGCCATCGACCCGTCCAAGCCCGCCTACTGCGTGGGCGACGCCACGCTTTCGACAGGCGAGAAAATCTCGGCAACCTACTATGTTGACAGGAAGGATGCAAACGGCGACCTTGTGCTCTCCAAGGGGTTCCTCCGAACCATCGACGAGCAGTCCGACATGACCTACGCCGAAATAGTCTATGACAACCAGAAGGTCTGGCTGGGCCCCAACGGCACCCTGGTGGACGGCATGGAAGATGCGAAGACCGATTTCTACCGCTCCAACCTCTACAAGGCATTCTACCTTGGGGCGCTTCCGGGCTTTGACCTGGTCTACAAGAGCAAGAATGGCGAGGTCAAGATATACCGCATGCAGAACTTCACGGGCAACAAGGCAGGGTGGGTGGACCCTGCCACCGTTGACAAGCAATGGTGATGCCTGCGTCAGCCCTGCCGTTCTGCCTTGCCGGCCCATAAAAGCTGCCCGTCAAGCAGGCCTGCTGCCATGAGCTCGCGCAGCTTCCGTATGCGGAAATACCTGCTCGACTTGAAGTCCTCCTCGGTCAGCCCGTTCTCGTCGAAAACTTCCCACATCCGCTTTATGGATTCTTTCACCCCCAAAACAGGGGTGCCGACTCCGGATTCCGCCCGAAGCCTTGAAAAGCTGACACGGTAGCTGCGCTCGTCCGGTGTCTTGCTTGGATTTATATCCAGGGCGGCCCCCGTCGCGTCGGAAATCATCTCGCCAAGTTCCCTGACGCGGAAATTCTCGGCATCAAAACCTACGTTATAGACAGCTTCCTTCGAGCCCCTTGTCGCGAACATGCCTGCGAACCTTGCAAAGTCGTCCACGCTCAAAAGCGGCCTCCAGGGCGTGCCGTCGCTGAGTATCTTGACCTTGTTGAACAGGTATGCGCCAGCCACCAGGTTGTTGAGGACAAGGTCCAGCCTGATCCTGGGCGCCGAGCCGTGCATTGTGGCATTGCGCATGTTCACGGTGCTAAAAGAATCGCCCGCCAGCGCGGTTATCTCCTTTTCGGCAAGCACCTTTGCCTTGGCGTATTCGGTAAGCGGGTTCAGCCCGCTTTCCTCTGTTGCGAAGGACGACGGGTCGGACACGCCATAGACGCTGCATGACGAGGCGAACACGAACCGGCGGCACCCTGCGCTTTTTGCCATCCTGGCGAGCCGCACGGTCGCCTCAAAATTTATTTTTTGGGTCAGTGCGGGGCTGATTTCGCCAAGGGCGTCGTTCGAAAGCCCAGCCAGGTGCACTACGGCATCCATGCCGTCCAGGCAGGTTTCCGGGATCTGCCGTATGTCTCCGTACGCCTGCTCATCGGGCGCGAATCCGTCCTCGCTGAACAGCAAGTCAGGGTAATAATTCGAGTCGAAGCCGGCAACAAACGCGTTCCCCTCGCGCAGGCGCCTGACCACTGCCGGCCCGTTGTATCCCAGGTTCCCAGTCACCAAGATGCGCATGTTGTTCATCCCCCGGATGCGTGCTGCCGAGAAAAGCTAGCCCGTTTAAGATGATGGAACCAATATAAAACTATCAGAATAGTTTAAATGCGCCGGGAATGCGCAAAGGTTACCTGCCCTTGGGGAATGCCGCCTGGTGTGGAGGGGATGGAGTGCCTAACATTACTGCCTGCCGGATTTGCGGAAGCGGCAAGCTTCACGTATTTTTGCGCCTCGGGCCGACCCCGCTTGCGAACAGCTTCATAAAGCCCGAAAGGATAGGCGACCCCGAGCCATCATACCCGCTGGACGTTTGCCTGTGCAATGAATGCGGGCTGGTGCAGCTGAACTACGTCGTTCCGCCCGAAGTCATGTTCAAGGACTATATCTACTTTTCATCCACATCTGCAACAATGAGGGGCCATTTTGCAATGCTGGCTTCCGAGGTGCTGGCCGATTTCGCAGGCAAAGGCAGCCTCGTGGTGGAAATAGCGAGCAACGACGGCGTCCTGCTTCGGAACATGCTGGGCAAGGATGTGCGGATACTCGGGGTCGAGCCGGCTACAAACATCGCCCTCAAGGCAAACGAGTCCGGGGTCAGGACCCTCAATGACTTTTTCAACTCGGGCTGCGCAAGGAAAATCAGGGCATCCGAAGGCCCGGCAAAGGTGGTGATCGCAAACAACGTGCTCGCCCATGTCCCGGATCTCAAGGATTTTGTGACGGGCGTGTCATCGCTTCTTGCGGACGACGGGGTTTTCATAGCGGAATTCCCCTACCTGGCAGACCTTTACAGCCATCTTGAGTTCGATACCATTTACCATGAGCACCTTTCCTATTTCTCCCTCAAGCCGATAATCAGGCTGTTTGGCCAGTCGGGCATGGAGCTCTTTGACGTGAAGAAGCAGGCGGTGCACGGGGGTACACTGCGCATATATGCCCAGAAGAAAGGCGGGCCGCGGAAAGCCAGCAGCGGGAAGATAGGCGGCATGCTCGATGAGGAAAAAAGGCTTGGCCTTTATGGGAACGAAGCCTATGACAAGTTTGCATCCGATGTCGGAACGCTTCGGGCCGAGCTTCTCGCGCTCCTCCGGGGCCTGAAGAAAGGGGGCAAGAAGATTGCCATTTACGGGGCGCCTGCCAAGGGGAACACGCTTTTGAACTATTGCAAGATAGGGGCGGACCTTGTGGAGTATGCAGTGGACAGGAGCCCGTACAAGCAGAACCACTATACCCCCGGGACGCATATCATGGTTTATGGTCCGGAAAAGCTGGACGAAAGCAAGGTGGACTACCTGCTCATACTCGCCTGGAACATGGCCGACGAAATCATGGCGCAGCAGGCATCTTTCAAGCAATCGGGCGGCAAGTTCATACTGCCTGTGCCCAGGCCAAGGATAGCCTGAATGGCAATCGCGCTCATTCCAGCAGGGCAAATCCCCTGTCTCTTTTGCTGAGGACCGGCTTTATCCCCAAGACTGGCCATGCTATGCCAAGCGCAGGGTCGTCGTACCTTATGCCGCGCTCGCTTTCCGGCTCCACCTTCCCGTCTATCAGGTATGCCAGGGTGCTGTTTTCCTCAAGGGACAGGAACCCGTGCGCAAAGCCTTTTGGGGCGTAAATTCCCGTCCTGTTCTCTTTGCTAAGCTCGATGCCAAGCCATTTCCTGTGCGTTCTCGAGCCAGGCCTCAGGTCAGCAATGACGTCAAACACCCTGCCGGAAATGCAAAAGACGATTTTTGCCTGCGGGGACGGGTCCTGGTAGTGCATCCCGCGGAGCGCGCCTTTCCTGTTGGTTGAGAACAGGACTTCGGTTATGCTAAAGCCGAGCCTCTCCAATAGCTCTGCCTCTGCAGCCTTCAGGATGCCCCCCCTCTCGTCGGATGCGAAGAACTGGCTCAGCTTCAGCGCGCCCTCCAGGGGCAGGATTTCAATCACTGTTTTTATTTTCCCACCTCTTAAGGTCCGCGATCTGGCTTTCAAGCGATTTGATCCTGCCAACCGCGGCCTCTATCTTGGCTGTGCTCACGCGCAGGAATCTGCCCATCCTCATCCCCCTGCCAGCCGAGAAAGACTGCGAAACCGCACAGTCCCATCCCATGGCGCCTTGCAGCCTGTGCGCCAGGCCGAAGCGTGAAACATACTCCGGCCCGACTGCGTTGTAGGTGCCATTGCACCCTTTTTCAATCAAGAGCCTCATCAGCCTGGCAAGCTCCCCGCCGTATATGGGCTGCGAGAACTGGTCGATGGCCGCAGGGAACTCTTTCCTGTCAAGGCAGGCATCCTTCATCCTCATGTAGAAATTGGCATGCCTTTCATCAAAGCCGAACACGCCCTCGGTGCGGAGTATGAGATGGCGCTTCGCAAGGCACCTTACCCTCTCTTCCGCAAGCGCCTTTGTGAATGTGTAGAAATTCTGGGGGTACGGTATTGATTCCTCACCGTATGTCTCCCCCTCCTTTCCCTCATAAACCCCGTCGCTGCTCATGTGCACCAAAACAAACCCCATTGCCATCTGCAGCCTTGCCAGGCGCTCGGGGAGCAATGTGTTTACTTCGTATGCCAGGCTGCGCCCGGCTTCCATGTCATCAACCGACATCGATGGCTTTATCGCGTTTATCACCACTTCCGGACTGGCCTTTTCAACGATGCGCCCAAGCTCGCCCGGCTCAGTGACATCCGCCCTGAAGTCGACCGATGGCGAATTGCGCGATACCGTGGTGACCTCATGGCCATGCGCCCTCAGTTCAGAAGCCGCGTGAAAGCCGACTACCCCGCTTGCGCCCAGCAAAAGCATCCTGATTCGCATCCCCTCTTTTGCAGCCCGTGCCCTACTGGATTTTCCAAGGGCGCGCGCCGCTGTCCCATATCCCGTTCAGCTCAAGATAGTCCTTGTACGTGTCCATGCAGTGCCAAAAGCCGTCATGCCGGTACATTGCCATCTGCCTTTTCTCGACAAGGGCGTTGAAAGGCCTTGTCTCAAGGATGCATGACTCGTCCGCCTGCAGGAAGTCGAAGATATTGCGATTGAATATGTAGTAGCCGCCATTGACATAGTCGTAAAGCATGGGCTTTTCAACAAACTTTTCGACCAGGCCCTGCGAGTTGGACTTGACTATCCCGAATTTGGAGTAGGGCGATACTCCCGCAAGGGTGGCGGTGACCCCCATCATTTTGTGGAATTCCAGCTCTTTTGCCAGGTTTATGTCTGAAACCCCGTCGCCGTATGTGGCAAGGAAATGGTCACCATCTATGTATTTCTCGATCCTCTTGATTCTGGCGCCTGTCTGCGCCTTGAGCCCGGTGTCAGCAAAGGTTATGGCCCAGTCCTCGGAGCCGCTTCCCTTGTGGACAACATCCAGCCCCCTATCCCCGAGGTTGATTGTAACGTCGTTCTGCATGAGCTCGTGGTTGAGGAAGAACTGCTTTATCATGTCCCCCTTATAGCCGAGGCAGATCACGAAGTTGCTATAGCCCTGCGCAGAATAGATCTTCATTATGTGCCAAAGGATGGGCATCCCGCCGATTTTCACCATGGGCTTTGGAACGTACTCGGTCTCCTCGCGCATGCGCGTGCCTTCCCCCCCGCAAAGTATTACGACCTTGGTGGAATTCTCCATGAGCATATCCGAAATCCAATGCTTAAAATACTGCGCCCGATGCGCGAAATCCCCTGCTGCCGGGGATTGCCGCAGGCCCAAGCGACGGGGCTATCCTCAAGGGCTGCCGCCCCTTCCTTTTCCCGTTTGCCCTATTTTTTCAAGCTGCACCCTGACCACCGGCACAATCATCTCATTCAGGTGGACCTCGTCCCTTGCAAATTCCTTCCGTATGAAGCCGTTCCCATCTTCGCTTGCAGAGTAGACGTCTATGAAAGGGAAACCGTTTTCCCTGCACGCTTTGGCAAGCATCGCGTTGAATTTCCTGCTTATATGGCTCCTTGTCCTGGCGTCGCCATAAAAAGGGTATTTGTAGGAGTTTTCCTGCGCAGATGCCGGGGGCATCCCAAGGACGGCCAGCATGTACCCTTTTTCCCTTGCCTGCTTCAGGACGGATAAATAATTTCCAATTGTCCTTTCCATCAGCTCCTCGATGGGTATTTTTTCCAGGTTTTTCTTGAACTGGTAGTAGATATGTATCCTGCAGTCTATCTCGCCAAAAACCACGACTACAATATCCCTTTTCCTGTCAATGCCGGAAAGGACCTTCCAAAAGAGTTTTTTTGAGTCTGAGCTGCTATTGTCCTTGACAAGGTTATGTGCAGTTGCCCTGCCTATATGGTGCACGACCATGCTCTTCTGGAATTCGAATGGCGTTGTATGGCTGTCGCCGACAAAATGGTATAGCCTGGCGTTGTTCACTTTTGCGCGTGCAAGCCACATCTGGTTGTGCGCCCACAGGAACGGGTACTTCGGCTCAAGCACGCTCCTGGCAAGCGTGTAAAAAATGCCCCTTTGCCGATACTGGCTTCTTGCCGCCTGCCTTATGCCTTCCGGCAATGGGATTTCCATGGTGCCTTGTTGCATTCCCATTCTTTAAATATCCTGTTGTCATCTGGCAGCCGTCGTTAATTCCCAAGCGCCTTCGCCCCCTGATGGATAGAGCCGGGGCATCGGCTGCCATCATAAAGGCGTTGGGGCCGGCTTTATGCGATTTCCGAGTAGATTGCCGCTGTTTTTTGCGCCACGCTTTTCCACGAGTAGACAGCCGCTTTTTTCCTTGCCTTGTGCATCTCGCCTTGCAGGCTGGATTTCTCAAGCTCGGAGACTTTTTCCTGGATGCCCCCGCGCAGCAGATAGCGTTCAGGCTTTTCAAACAGGGTGGAGAGAACCGCTTTCACCTCCCCGACATCGCTTGAGGCGAATGGGCGCTCCATTGCAACCGATTCCAGGAGGGTGAGAGGGAAACCCTCATATTTTGACGGAAGGAACACATAGCGGCATCGTTCGTACTGGGCGGGCATTTTCTCGAATTCGCATTCCGTGAATTCAGCCCGCCTTCCCATCCGCCTTGCCTGCTCCGCCAGCTTTGCGCGCGTGCCGCCTTCGTCCGGGCCTATGAAAAGAAGGGGCAACGAGCAGCATTCCAGCATGCGCATGGCGCCCTTGTCGGGGTCCAGCCTGCCGACGTAGCACGCGCACTTGGCTTGCGCGTAGCTGCCAGCTGGCTTGAAAAAATCCAGGTCGACCCCGTTTGGGAGGACGGTGACTGGCTTTTTTGTCTCCTTTTCCAGGATGGGAAGGATGTCTCCCGAAACGCTGATTATCCTGCCTGCCCGCCAAAAGATGAACGGGGCCATTGCGAAGCGGTAGATAAGGTAGAAGAGCCTGCGCGCGCCGGTGATGCGCGGATAGCCATGTATCGTCCATACAAGGGGCTTCCTCCGCAGCAGGGAAACAAGCGCGCCGAAAAACGAGTAGAAATTTCCATAGCCGTGCACGTGGATTATGTCAAAATCGGACATGAGCGCCTCCAAAAATTCGCCGGCCGGGAAACGCAGGGAGGAGAAAAGCGGGAGCGAGGCGCCCCTGCCGCCAATCACGCGCGCCTTCATGCCGGCGGGAAGGGCCCTGGTGATGCTGAGCACATGATTGGCAATCCCGTTCCTCTCCCCGCAGGTGTGCACGAAATATAGGATGTTCATCTTGGGGTCCCCCGGCGCTTCATCCAAAAAGTTCGGTTTCGACCATTCCGCAGACCGTGTGGATGATGAGGATGTGCATTTCCTGTATGCGCGGCGTGCTCTCGGAGGGCGCTTTGAGGACGAGGTCCGCGGCACTGTCCATCCTGCATGCCTTGCCGCCCACCAGCGCAGCAGTGAATGCCCCATTTGCCTTTGCGGCTTCAAGCGCGAGGATGACGTTTGGCGAATTCCCGCTGGTGGAAATGCCCACCACAACGTCATTCTTTCCCGCAAGCGCCGAAACCTGGCGCGCGAACACCCGTTCAAAGCCATAGTCGTTGCCGATTGCAGTGAGGGCGGACGTGTTTGCGGTGAGCGCAATCGCAGGGAGGGCGCGCCGCTCTTTCAAGTACCTGCCGACAAACTCGGCGGCCATGTGCTGCGCATCGGCAGCGGAGCCGCCATTGCCGAAAACGAGCAGCTTGCCGCCGTTCTTGAAGGCGTGCGCAGTTTTCGAGGCGAGCTTTTCCGCAGCCATGCCAAGCGCCGCATCCGACTGCAGCTTTTTCATCGCCTCGATGTGCGCCCCTGCCGCTTCCCTCAATAGGCCGTTCTCCAAGAAACCATCCCCTCGAAGTCAAAGTCGAAATTCACGAGCCTTGCCCCGTTTTTTTCCATCGCATTCATGATGCGCTTGCGGTCCGCCATGTCTGAAACCACGAACAGGAAGCCCCCGCCGCCTGCGCCCGAGAGCTTGCCGCCATACGCGCCGTTTTCCTTCGCCACATCATAGAGCTTCTCGATCTCGGGGAAGGAAACGCCCGGGAGCTTTTTCTTCTCGAGCCACGACAGGTGCAATAACTCGCCAAGCGAGCGCGTGTCGCCGCAGATGAGCGCGTCGCGCATCCCATATGAATAGTCCCGTATTTTCCTGAGGTATTCCACGCTCTCCCCGCCGCTCCTGACATCATCCTCCTTCCTGCGCTCGATGTTGTGGGCGTCGCCCTGGCGCTTGTGGGGCGTCTCGAAAAGCATCATGGATGAATGCCATTCGGACACCAGGTCCTCCTCAAGGCGCAGCGGGTAGATGTTTATCTTGCTTTTCTTGAATTCTATAAAGTTGAATCCGCCGAACACGGCAGCATACTGGTCCTGGTAGCCGCCCGGCCTCTTAAGAAGCACGCGCTCGGTGTGGTATGCCGCCTTTGCAAAACTGTCGCGGTCCATCATCGGCTTGCCCGACGCGTTCGACATTGCCGCCAGGAGCGAGACGAGGAGCGCGGAAGAGCCGGCAAGCCCGGAATTTTTCGGGCTCATGGAATGGATGATGAGCTCATAGCCGGCTTTCGGCGAAAGCCCGGCGGTCTGCATGGCGGCTTTTACCATGTCGACATTGTTTGCGGCATTTGCCTCAAACTCCGGGACGGTGTCATCGATGTCGCGCACTATGTTCCAGTCATGCGAAACTACGTGCGTGTGCCCCTGGCCGTTGGGCGTCATCTTGGTGTAGGAGTATAAATTGATCGCGACATTGAGCACGGCCCCGCCGTAAAGCTCGAAGAATGCCGGAAGGTCGCTTCCGCCCCCGCCGATGCCTATGCGCGAAGGCGCGCGCGCCTTTATCGCAACTTTTTCCATGCAGAATATAGGGGAAAGAGCCTTTTTATAGGTTCAGGGCAGAAAACCATCACGGGTGTGTGGCATGATACCGGAGTTTTCAGGCGAGGTTGAGAAGAAGCTTTCCTTCATGGCGGAAAAAGGCACCAAGGTGCTCATCACAGGCGGCTCTGGCTATTTCGGCTCGGTGCTCACCGAGATGCTGATCGACAGGGGTTTTGAAGTCACCGTTGTCGACAACCTTTCCTACTCGCAAAGTACCCTCTTCAACCTGTTCTACAGCGGGAAGCTGACGTTCATATTCGGGGACGTGACATCCGAAAAGTTCATGGAAAAGCTCCTTTCAGAAGGCAAATATGATTTCATATTCCCGCTGGCCGCAGTCGTGGGCTTTCCGGTCTCGGAACAGAAGCCAGAGATAACATGGATGATAAACAACGGCGCAATAGGCTCCCTCCTGAAGCACCGCAAGAAAGGGCAGAAGATCATTTTCCCGACCACCAACTCAGGATACGGAATCACTGACGGGAAAAGCGAGTGCACCGAGGATTCCCCCCTGAACCCCATTTCCACGTATGGCAGGAGCAAGGTGGCTGCTGAAAATGCAGTGTCTGCCGCAGGCGACTCGATATGCTTCAGGCTTGCCACGCTGTTCGGCTTTTCCCAGCGCATGAGGACTGACCTTTTGGTGAACGACTTCGTCTACAAGGCGGTGAAGGAGAAGTCCATCATACTTTTCGAGCGGAAGTTCAAGCGCAATTTCCTCCATGTGCGCGACGCATCAAGGGCGTTCCTCTGGGCAATGGTGAACTGGGAGGCCATGAAAAACAGGACATACAACCTTGGGCACCCGGACTACAACATCTCCAAGGAGGGCCTCTGCCTGCTCATAAAAAAGCGCGTGCCGGGGCTCAACATTTTCCACGCAGAGATAGGGCAGGACCCGGACAAGAGGAACTACGTGGTGTCGAATGCGCGCGTGCTTTCGACAGGCTTCACATTCAAGTACACGCTCGAGGCGGGCATTGACGAGCTGGCAAGGGGATACGAGGCATTCAGGGATTACAGGTTCAAGAATTACTGATGATGCCGGGGAAGGCGGGGAACATGAGAGTGCTTGTGACCGGTGCAAACGGCTTTATTGGAACGGCGCTTCTGCCCCGGCTAAAGAAGGCGGGGCACGAAACAATCGCGCCTTCGAGGCTTGATTACGACCTGCTCGAGCAGGCAAGGGTGCGCGCGCTTTTCCGCGACGTGCAGGCGGACACGGTCATCCACCTCGCTGCGCGCGTGGGCGGCATAATGGCGAACAAAGCCTACCCCGGCGAATTCATCTACCAGAACATGGGCATGAACACCATTTTCCTGGAGGAGGCGCGGCGTGCAGGGGTGAAGCGCCTCATCTATTCTTTCTGCGGCTGCTCATTTGGCAAGAACGCCCCCAACCCCATAAAGGAGGAATACCTGTTCAGGGAAGGGGGGCTGCCTGACGAGAACGCCATGTTCTATTCGCTTGGAAAGGCTGCGAACCACCTGCAGCTTGTTGCCTACCGGAGGCAGCATGGCCTGGACTGGGTGTCGCTTATACCCGGCAATGCATACGGCCCCCATGACAATTTTTCAGAGAAAAACTCGCACGTCATACCTGGCCTGATGCGCCGCTTCCATTTCGCAAAAGAGAGGGGCGACAAGCAAGTCGAGGTTTGGGGGAGCGGAAAGCCCGTGCGCGATTTTGTATATGTGGATGACGTTGCGGACGCATTCGTGCTCGCGCTTGATAAGCACCACGAGGAGCTTCCGATAAACGTTTCATCGGGTGTGGGCGTTAGCATCCGGGAAACGGCGGAGGCCGTCGCGGAAGCGGTCGGCTTCGAGGGCAAAATCGCGTGGGACTCGTCCAAGCCCGACGGGCACATGGCCAAGGTGTTTGACACCAAGCGCATGCGCAGGATACTGGGGTTCAATCCCAGGGTCGGGCTGAAGGAAGGGATACGGAAAACTTACGATTGGTTTGCGGCCAACCAGGGCAAGGCGCGGCTCTAGAACAGGCGGGGTTTACATGAAAGTGGGCATAATAGGCTACAAGGGATTTGTGGGCTCGGCATTTTACGAAGTTTTCTCAGCCGGCGGGCAGCATGAGGTAGTCGGGATCGGCAGGGCGGGCCATGCCGGCTTGAAGGGCACGGAATTCGACATTCTGATAAACGCGGACGGCAACTCCAGCAAGAGGCTGGCCGATGAGGACCCCGAGGCGGACTTCGAAATGAATGCCGCATCGACCGTGGGCTTTTTGCAAGGCATCCCATGCAGGCATTATGTGCACCTCTCCACGGTTGAAGTGTACAATGACAAGTCAAGCAGGGCGGCAACCCGCGAAGACGCGGTGATATCCCCCTCCTCCCTTTCCAACTACGGGTTCTCGAAATACTGCGGCGAGCTTGCTGCAAGGAAACACGCAAAAAGCTGGATGATACTCAGGCTGGCGGGCATGGTGGGCAGGAACATGACAAAGGGGCCGGCGTACGACATATTGCACGGCGGCAGGCTCTTCCTTTCCGAAAAATCGCGATTGCACTTCATGGGCACGCGCGAGGTGGCGCGGATCGCAATGCACCTTTGCGGGAAAGGGAAATGGGGCGAGGCTTACAACGTGGCTGGCAGGGGTGCGCTTGAGCTTTCAGAATTTGCAAAAATTGCCGGCGTGAAGCTGTCGTCCTCCGGCAAGGAAAAGGCGCTGTTTGACATATCGACGGAAAAGCTGGAGCGCGAAACCAATGTCATGTCGTCCGAGGAAACGGTTCGCGCATTTGCGGAAGAATGGAAACGGGGGAAACAATGAGCTTGGACGGGTTCGGCCTGCTGGACGGCTTTGCGGACGCGAGGCAAGGCAGGCGCAGCGTTGTGATTTTCAGCCCGGTCGGCGACCTGGGGCAGCTCGAGGCGTTCTTAGCCCATGTAAAAAAGCTCGGCATCGACAAGGAGGCGGACTTCGTCTTCCTTTTCCGCAAGGGGCTTGCGGCCAGGAAAACCGGGCTTTCCGCGCTTTGCTGCTTTGAAAAAATCCCGCTTGGCACCTCGGGCTGCTTTTTTGCGGGCCAGGCACTGTCATACCGCCTGGGATACGAGATCATCGTGGTGGCCGACCTTGACGCATTCCTCGACTCCAAAAAGACGCTGGATGAAATGATAAAGCTCGCAAGGCGGACGGGCATGGCGGTCATGCCCCTCTCAAAAGCCCCGCGGGAGAAAAAGCCCGACGGCAATTATTTTGTGGTGAACCAGTGGGGCGTTTTCCCAAGGGCGGTTTTTGAAAAAATCGGGTTTGAAATACCTTATACGCGCAGGGGCGGGGAGGACTGGGAATTCTCAAACAGGCTGAGGCATTACCGGCAAGCCATGGTGTACCGGGGCGGGAACGTGGTTCATGAAAAAATCGGGATGGGCATAACGGAGAAGCTCAAAAACCCCAAGAAATACTATCCATACCTGAGGGGCCTGATGCTTGCCTTCTCAATCTCATGGCAATATGACGCGTTCTCTTACGCGCGGTTTTTTGCATGGTTCTGCTACTACAACACCTTCGCAATCATGCTTGGCGACAGGGCGCTTGCAAAGACAGTGAGGCTGCAGGAGTTTTCAGAAACCGATATAAAGGCCCATAAGAACGCAAGGCCTGGCATTGCGGCTGCATTGGTCGCAGTGTTGTCAATCCCGCTCACCATGCTCGATGCCGCCTCAACCATGCGCTCGATTGAAAAAAGGCGGATGCCTACTCCTGAAAATCTTGGTGAAATAGGGATTTGACACATGCCATCTAAGCGCCGAGGATTTCCTGGAACTTCGAGGCGCAGGATGCATCCATTCTTTTTTCAAGCTTAACCAATGAACTTTCGGAACAGTGGATCCAAGAATCAAATTCCCGGAGCTTTTCCCTAAGGTCGTGGTGGTTCCCCTGCTCGAACAGCACGCCTGTCTTCCCATCCTCGACATATTTCTGGAATGAATTGCAAAATGGCGCAACCACCGGCTTTCCAAACCTGTATGCGAGCGCGAGGCATCCTGAAAACTGGGAGGATGTGAGATAAGGAAGCACAACCGCCCTTGAATTCTCCACAAGCCAGAACAATTCCGCGTCGCTCACCCAGCGGTTCAAGTGGGCGATGTTTTTGGAGCCGGAATGGTCCGCATTTGCCTTGCCTGCAAGCACGATGGGGATTTCTGTGCCCTTGACTGCCTCAAGAAGCACATCATTGCCTTTTGACGCCCTGTCAAGCCCGCCAAAGGACAGGAAATAATCCTTGAAAGGCAGCCCGACGCGCTGCGACTCTTCAAAAAAGCCTTTCCTGATGGCAGAATACGACGGATGGGGCAGCACCTCCGCCTTGATTCCGAGCCTCATGCGTATCTGCCATGCCAGGGGGTACTGGGTTGCAAGCACCAGATCCGACCTTTTCATGAGAAATTCCGACATTTTTTCAAGCGCCGCATCCTTGAAAGAAGGCCGCGAGAAAGAATAATCATACGTGGCGTGGAAATACAGGATTTTTTTGCCTGTGGCGGAGAGATAAAGCGGCATGAGCTTCGGGGACACCATGGTAAAGAAGGCAGGGGAGCCTGATAATTCCCTTTTCAGGTCGGACACGCCGGAAATGGAAAGGAAATTGAAAAACTTGGCTTCCGGATAAATCTCCCTGGCTTTGCCCTTCCGCGCCAGGTCCGAAGAAAGGATAAGCTGGTTTTCAATTCCAAGGCTGCCGGATATTTCATGGAATGCCAGGGCGGCTTCCAGATTGCTGCCCCTCTGCCCAGGGTAGACGATATTGACCATCATGATAGCCATATCCCCCATATTGCTTTTAAAACAGCCGAAATGCAGCCAACCGCCGGTAATTTTCCAGCGTCGTTGGTTTCCGCGCGCATTCACTTTTTTTCCGCGACCGCAAGCAGCTCGAGCCTCGGGTCCATCCACGGCAATAACCTGCTGAACGGCCTTAGCCAATAGTAAAGCGAGAAGAGCATGAAACGATACGACCGCCGCCTGGACAAAGCCTCCTCCAGGTCCATCAGGCGCAGCATGAGCTTGCGGTTTTGCATCCTGGACAGCTTCAGCGTCCATATGAATACGTTGTACCGCCATTTCACAACCTTGAACCCGGCGCGGTCGAGCGAGGTCATCAGCGTGGCGAAGTTCCAGCACTGGATATGCCCGTTAGGGTCCACGATGGGGGCTTTCGGCTCCAAGGACTGCACTTCGGCCGGCACGACAATTATCAGCCTGCCTTTGCGCCCCAGTTTTGCGTTGAACTTGAACAAGAACTCCATTGGATTTTCGAGATGCTCCAGGACGTGGGACGCGTATACGGTTCCGACAGAGCCGTTCTCCACCTTGTCGATTGATGCGACGTGCTTCACGCCATGCTCCGACATCCACCTCCTCGCGGAGCCATCGACCTCACACACCACCACGTTCCCAATGCGGCGCGTCTTCTCGCCTATCCTGCCCCCGAAATCCAGCAATGCCCCTGGCGGCTGGGTGCGGTCAAAATGGTGGCGGAAAGCATATTCGGATTCAAAATATACGTAGTCCTTGAGGTTGAAGCCGCCAAGCGTCATCTTGAAGTAATCCTTGTAGTCCGCTTTCATCTTTTTCCACCTGCCTTTTTTGCATATAGCATCACGTTCCTGCCGTTGAAGGTCGGATTGTATATTTCCGTTTCATACCCCAGCCCTCGCAGCCTGCCTTCGATATCATTGTATCCGCCATGGCATTCCATTATTATCTCATCGAACTTCAATATGTCCCGATCTTCTGCCTCTCTGAATATTTCATGTTCTCCCCCTTCGATATCAATCTTCAGGGCTTCGCCGAATGGCAGCTCCGCAAGGCTTTTGATGAACCTGCATGAAAGATCCGTGTTTTTGATGCAATTCCTGCCAACGTTCCACTTTGCCGTTTCTATTCTCTTTTCATTCGCGTCGTATCCTATGACATGGTTTGCCCCCCGCAGGGAAAATACTATCGGAGTGTCTCCGACCCCGCAGCCGGCATCGATTACTGTTTTGCCTTTCACATCGAGCCTGCCATAGATGTCATGGAAGAATACCTCGACGAGCTCGACTTCGCCCTCTCTCAGCGTCAGTTTCCTGCCCAAGAATGCGAATGTCGCCAGCCTGCCATTGAAATGCACCCTTCCCGCTTCCGGAGTCCCGTAAATCGTCGCCTCGTTGAGTATCTCGCCAAAACGGGCGGCGTTCAGCTGGCGCATCATCCACAGGTTCCTTATTGAAGCCGCCCATCCAGCCAGTTTGTTTTTCATCGTTTTTCACCACGGGCTTTTCCAGCAGATTAAATCCCTAAGCGGGAAACGCCTGGCAATGGCCTAGGGGTCCGTGCCTTTGCTTTGCAGGATCCGCTCGAGCTTTTGCGAATATTCCATCTTGTTTTTCCGCGAGATTTTTTCCCATTCCGAATATATCCTGTACATCCCGCCAGCGCCCTCATTCCCATAATTCTGCAGTGCTGTGTTGACGGCGCCTGCCATGTCATCAGTGTATATGATCGATTCAGAGCGGAATCCATTCGCCTCCATCTGTATTCTCGTGTGCGGGGTCGATACGATGATGCACCCACATTTCAATGCGTCAAACACCTTGTTCTGCAGGCCTGGGCCGTACCATACCGGCACAAGGCACACCTTGGAATTCGACAGGGTATCCTCAATGTCATCCACGAACCCAACCCTTTCCACATTTGGCGGAAGCTGCAGCCTTTGGGGGAGGTTCGGGCCGATAATCCTGATGTTGCCATTGATTTTCCCGAGCTGTTTTGCCACGCGGGCAAGCCCATCCCGGTTTGGCGGGTGCTCCCATCTTCCCATGATTGCCACGTCGATGGGCCTGGCCCCGGTGTTTTTGGGCCCCTGCTTTTCCTCATTTTCCAAGTCGGATATGTAAATGACATCCAAGAGGCACGTCTTGTTTTTTGGTATCAGGCTTTCCCGCCTGTCTATTTCAGAGCAGAAAAGCACCAGGTCGTAATCCCGGTCTATTATTTTTTCAAGCCGCCTGTACAATGCCGATTGGGAAAAATAGAGCAATTTGGATGTGATTGTCGGGCATGCATTGTCCTTTGTCTTGTAATAATTCAGGACAGAATCAACAATATCCGCAATCTTTACCTTTGCTTTCAGCCCCCGCAGCGCAAACGAGAGCGTTATCGAGTGGCAGAACACAATGGCAATGCCGTTCTTATCGATGTACTCCTGCAGCTTTTTTTCACAGCCGCCGGCACTCCTGTATTCATTCCAGGCTGGCGGGACCAGGCACGCCATCTCGGGGTCAAAAGGCACTTTCCCAGGCGCCACTTCCACGAAGTTTATCCACGAGGGCATTTTGATTTCTGCCACTGCCTTTGCATTGTCAAGCGTCAGCTTTGCGAAATGGATTTCATATTTTTTCGAGAAAAACAGCATGTTGTTGTAGAGCCTTCGCACGCCGCCGAGCCTCGTAGGCATGCTCGTGCAGATGAAAAGAATCTTCTCCTTGCCCATATAATCTTTTCCAAATGGTGCTCTTCCATCCTTTTAAGAATGCTGGTCGGCACCCGCCAAATCCGGCAGGCGGGCCCGCGAATCGCCGTTGGGCGCGTTCCTCTTTTTGGCCTGCAATGCCCGTCCCATAGGAAAGCAACTCAGCCCATCTCATCTGCCGAGCCGATTATCCTGAACTCCGGCAGGGGCACGATGAATTTGCCGCCCGAGGAAAGATAGCCCCTTTCGCGCTTTACGAACGAGCTGATGAAGTGCCAGGGAAGGACCAGGAAATAATCGGGCTTGAGCTTCCGCGCCTCGTCCTCTGAAATTATGGGTATCAGCGTGCCGATTGTCTTCTTCCCGTACTTGTCCGGGTTCCGCTCTGCGGCAGCCTCGATCGTTTTGTGGTCCAGCCCAAAAGTCTGGAGCAGCGTGTTCCCCTTGGTGGAGGCGCCGTAGACAAATATCCTCTTGCCGCCTGCCCGCTCCTTTTTGATGAACGCGACCGTCTTTTCCCTGATGGCCTGCACGCGGGATGAAAAATCCTCGTAGGGCTTCCTGCCTGACAGCCCCATTTCCCTTTCCCTGCGCACGAATTCCGCAAGCCTCTGCTTGGCGCCAGGCGGCTGCGGCACCGCGCTTCCCGCAAAGCGACAATAGACGCGGAAGCTTCCGCCGTTGACGTCGTTTTGGGACATGTCGAATATTTCCAAGCCGTGCCTTGCAAGCAGGTTGCCAAGCGAAGCCAAGGAATAATACTCCAGGTGCTCGTGGCAGATGTTGTCGAACGCATTGGTCTCCAGCATCAATGGCAGGTAGCTCATCTGTACCACGAAAATGCCGTCCTGTCTCAATATGCCGGCAACATCCGCTACAAATCCATTCGGGTCATCCAGGTCATAAAACATGGCAATGGCAGTCACCACGCGCGCCTTTTCGCCTGGGAAATGCCTCTGCACGGTGCGCGCGGAAAAATAGTCGTTGAGTATCTTGGTGGTGCCGACCGACGAGTACTTGGGCAGGTTCTTGGCGGGGTCAATGCCCACCAGCTTTATCCCTTTTTTCGTGTAGCTGCGCAAAAGGGTGCCGTCGTTGCAGCCAATGTCCAGCACCATGTCCCCTGCCTGGAGAGGAATCATGGCCTCCACGCATTTGGTTATGTCTGCGAGCGCAACTTTCATGGACTCGTTTATCCCGGAAAGATACCAGTAATGCGCATACATTATGTCGGGGGGCGTGGTGTGCTCAAGCTGCAGAAGGCCGCATCCTCCGCTCTTTTCCTCGCAAAGGACTATGTTCAGCGGGATTTTTTCCCCCTGTTCCGATTCAGAGGCCACGAAATTCGAGACGTATTGGTCGCCAAGCGAAAGTATGGGGACCAGGCTGGCATTGCCGCATACGCGGCACGAGGTTATCTTCCTGACCGGTTGAATTTTTTCATTTTGCACAGTATCCACCATCATCTGACGTTTTAGATATTATGGAGCTTTTTTATATGGGACATGTCGGCATCCACCATCATGCGCGCAAGCTCTATGAAGCCAACCTGGGGCTTCCAGCCAAGCTTTTCGCGCGCTTTGCCTGCATCGCCCTGCAGGAAATCCACCTCGGCCGGGCGGAAGTAGGCGGGGTCGGAGCGGACTCCTGGCAGAATTCGCGCACGCTGTGCGGCTCGCCGGTTGCAATGACATAATCATCCGGCTGCTTCTGCTGCAGCATGAGCCACATCGCTTCCACATAGTCCCCTGCAAACCCCCAATCGCGCTTTGCGTCCAGGTTGCCTAGCACGAGATTGGGCGCCAGGCCCAGCTTTATCTTGGCCACGCCAAGGCTGATTTTGCGCGTCACGAAATTTTCGCCCCTGCGGGGCGACTCGTGGTTGAAAAGAATGCCGCATGAGTTGTGCATGCCGTAAGCCTCGCGATAATTGACTGTCGCCCAATGTGCAAAAACCTTGGATACTGCATATGGGCTTCTGGGGTGGAACGGGGTTTTTTCGCTTTGAGGGGCCTCTGCTACCTTTCCGAATTGCTCTGAAGACGATGCCTGGTAGAAGCGGGTATCCGCGTCCGAGATGCGTATGGCCTCAAGGATATTAAGCACGCCGAGGCCAGTGACTTCGCCTGTGTAGATCGGCTGCTCAAAGCTGATCTTGACATGGGACTGTGCCGCAAGATTGTAAATCTCCTGCGGCTCGTGTTTCCGGATTATGCCCACGAGCGAGGATGCATCCGTCATGTCGCCGTATTGGAGCTTGATGTTCTTGCGGGCTTCGGGCGGGAGACGGTCGAGCCTTGTCCGGTTCTCGATGCTGCTTGAGCGGCGGACAATGCCAATCACGCTGTAACCTTTGGAAACCAGGAATTCCGAAAGATAGGAGCCGTCCTGGCCGGTAATCCCTGTTATGAGTGCTGTTTTCATCCTATATCACAACCGTCATTTTTCCTACCAAGCCTTTTTATATCAGTATCCACCAGGAGCCGGACCAGGCCGGAAAATCCCATCCTGGGCTTCCAGCCAAGCTTTTCCCGCGCTTTGCTTGCATCTGCGAGCATGAAGCCCGACTCGGGCCGGACAAGGGCGGGGTCGGAGCGGACATGCTTTTCTCCTGGCAGAATTCGCGCACGCTGTGCGGCTCGCCGGTTGCAATGACATAATCATCCGGCTGCTTCTGCTGCAGCATGAGCCACATCGCTTCCACATAGTCCCCTGCAAACCCCCAATCGCGCTTTGCGTCCAGGTTGCCGAGCATCAGCGCCTTGCCGCCATTGAGCCCAAGTTTCTCCCTTGCCACGTACGCTGAGATTTTCCTGGTCACGAAATCCTCGCTGCGGAGCGGAGATTCGTGGTTGAAAAGTATGCCTGCTGCCGCAAACATGCCCAGCAGGCGATAGCGCAGGACGCTTTGCTGCGCCGCAAGCTTGGTCCTGGCGTAGACGGAATTTGGGGCAGGGCATGTGCTTTCATCCACGCGGCCGGCCTTGTCGCCAAATACATATGCAGAAGATGCCTGGAAGAATTTCGCCATTGCGCAGTGGCTATGGATATGGGCAAGCATCGATTCCGGGGCGGCGGCATTCACTTTTTCCGCAAGCCGGGCGTTTTGACTGGTGATGTGCTGCAGATGGATCCCTGCCAGGTTGTAAACCTCATCGGGCTCAAAATCATCAATGGGGCGGAGAAAACCCGCAGGCTTTGCTGCTAGGTCGGCGCGGTAGATTTTTGCCTTGCTGGAAACAGGCGGCAGCGTTTCCTTCCCATGGTTGCGCACTGTGCCGGCCACCTCATAGCCTTTGGAAAGCAGCAGCTCGCTCAGGTAGGAGCCGTCCTGGCCGGAAATGCCGTAAATCAGAGCGCGCTTGTTCATAATGACCTCATGCCCCTATTGGAAATGGAATTTAATATGATATGCCTGGCGGGCGCTGCAGCCGTGCCGGGCATCCTTTGCAACTGGAAACTCATTGGCCGCCCTTGCCCCTCGCTTTGGCCATGGTTTCCCCGACCCTGCCTTCTCCGTACCGGTCGAACATGCTTTTGCCGCCAATGGCATCAAGATACTGGGACCTGAGAAGCACGGCTGCGGCGTCAATGAGCGCAGAAGAAAAGGCGAGCAATTTTGCAGCCAGGCCCGGCTTGCGCTTCCATTCGAAAAGCAGCGTGGCTTTCTGCCCTTCATCAAAAACATAGAATGTGTCGTGTATGAAAAAATCGAACAATGGCGAATAGCTGGACGTTTTGTAGCCAACTGAATGGGAAAAGATCGCCGACAGTATGCGGGCAGAGTTTTCCACCGTGGCATGGGCTATGTGGTTCCCATAATCCTCGACAATGCCCGTTTCCGCCCTCGTCGTCGTTATCTCATCCGAAACCCCCGTTGCGTGCGTCTTTACCAGCGTGCCTCTCCTTGCGTTTTCCTCAAGCCTCGAAAGGCCCGGTATGCGCAGCGCGGAAAACTTCTGCACCAGAAGGACGAGGAAGACCATGTTCACCTTTGTAAAAAAGCCAAGGTGGCATATGGTCTGCGGGCTGTTGAAAAGGCACACCATGGTAGGGTAGCCATAGAGATTGTCCATCCTGCCGTTCCTGAAGTTCTTCAGGAAAGCGTTTTTTGCAGAAGAGCAGTAGCGTTCATAGATTGTCCTGCCAAGGTAGGCTTGGGCGCCTATCGCCTTCCTAAGGCGGTATTCGAACTCGACGTCCTCATAGCCAAGATACAGCGGCAGGGCGTAAAGCCCGGTCCTTTCCAGCGTGGAGGTCCTTATCAGCCCGAAGACGCAGTTCGACTTTGTCACATGGGGGTTCTTGAATTCGAAAAAGCCGCCAGAGTCAAAATAATACCCCTTCAGGATGTTGTTGCCATAGACAAAATCCGCCTGTTTCTTTTCCGCGGTGTCATAAAGCAGCTGGAGAACGCCTTCATCATGCGGCACCCTGTCCACGTCGGTAAAAAGGTAGTATTTGTAGCCCCCTTCCAGCGCCAGGAGCTGGCCCAGGTAAACCGCGCCTGCAAACCCGGCATCCACATTCCGCTTGACCTGGCAAAGCGTCAGCCCCAAAGCATCGACGAATTCGTCGTCCTTCGCCAATATCACCGCGACATCAAAGCCGCCGAAGGTCTGCCTTTTCATGCATGCCAAAAACTTGCCGAGCCGGTAGTGGTCATGGTAGGATGGGACGATTATGAGCAACTCGCGCTTCCCGCGCCGCTGGTCCTTTGCCTCGAAAACCAAGTCCTCCAAAGCCGGCGGTGTGCGGTAAAAGCCGCCCAAATCCTCAAACTCCAGTTCCATATTCCCACCTGACGGGCAATAGGTCTGCTTGCCATTCATTTAAATCACTTCCATCCGTTTGTCTTTGGCATTGGTGGTTTTGGTGGATGGGCTTCGTGTACAGTTGGAACGGCTAGTCTGCCACATTTCCGGGGAAAAGGAAAACGAAGCGGTCATAATCATCCCGTGCGGCACCGACACACGGCTGCTGTCCGAGCATCTCGCAATCCTCTCAAGGCAGAAGAAAAAAGGGTTTGACGTCCTCATACTCGGGCATGCCCCCTCAGCCATCCCGCCAGGCCTCAACATCATCAATTACCGCGAGAGGGCGCCGCTCGGCTCGTCCGGGAGTTTTTCAATCGGCCAGATGCTCGGCTATTTTCTTGGCTATGAATTCGTGGCAAACGCGGACGTTGACTGCTTCCCCTGCTCGGATGATTTCCTGGGCGCGCTCGTGGAAACCGCGCGCAGGGAGGGCAAGGCGGTCCTGCCGCTTTCGAACGAGGATGGCAAGAAAGAAGTTTACTGCATAAACAGGTATGGCACGGTCCCGCGCAAGGTTTTTGAGAAATCAGGATTCGAATACGCCATGTTCTTCAAGGGCGCCGAGGACATGGACTACCAGGCCAGGCTGGAAGCCGACGGCATGCTGTTCATGGGAAAAGGCCAAAAAACGCGCCATCCCTACCTGAGCATGGTGCTGTTCGAAGTTGCATCCGGCGGGCCGAAATTCCTCTATTATTACAGGGCAGGGTTCGCCATACACAACTTGGCTTTATACCGGGCAATCACCTGCTTGCGGGCCAAGGATGCGCTGCTTTCCGCTGGCAGGATGATTTACAACTACTGCTATTCTTTCATTTTCTCCTCCATGGCAAGCCCCACACTGTTTGGCGTCATGCTGGATGGCTGCTTGATGGACCTTGGCAAAAGGTACGACCGCCTCTCCTTTGCCATCCCGGAAGCAAGTGTGGATGCGGGCGCGAAGGGAACCGTGCTTGGCATCGGGCAAGGGAGTGGCGCGGCTGTGATTTATTTGGAGAAATGGAAGGGAAATATCGGGACTTTGGCAAAGATACGGCGGAGGGTTTCTCATATCGGCATGTTCCTCGGGCTGCTTTTTGCCCCTGGCGACTATTTTGCGCCAACAGGGGCTTTCATCGAGAAGTACAGTTTTTTCATCCCGTATCTTATGTTCATAAAGCCTGTCCGCTACAAGGGAAAGCACTATTGCTGGGGCAAGCATCCAATCCATCTTCTCGCAGGCACAGCTCTGTTGCTTGCCACCCTCCCGCTCTTCCCTTTCATGGTGGCGTTTTCCCAGCTGAGGATATTGGCAGCCGGCGATTATCCTCCCAAGGCGGGCAACTCGGAGAAGATGCTTCGGAACTTTGCATCAGCTGCCTTGAAAGAGGGCGGCCCAGGCTAGGCTCGCAGCGCAACAAGGGAAAGCCAGGGCATAAATCATTCAACTATAGCAGAGCCGAAAAGCAATTCGGCTCTACTACATGCCAAACCACGTCTGCAATCCGAAGCAGGATTGTCGATGTGCAAAATGCCGTTGCATTTTGCATCAGACATCGCCCTTCGGGCGATGCTGAAGAACTTTCGTGGTTTGCTATAATTAGCAGGCACCTCCTCCACGAGTCCGGTTCAAGCATCACTACGGCAGCATTTCCCCCGCCTCCTCAAGCGACTTGAATGTGCCTATGTCCAAAAACTTCCCCGTGCCGACATGGGCAAACAGCCAGCCTTTCTTCACAAAAAGCGGAAAGCCGTCGCGCTCCATGGAAAATGCGGCGGGAAGCGCGCCTTCCTCCACCTGCTGCGCAAGGAATTCCACAGCCTGCTTCTCGATGATGTACGCGCCGGTGTTGAAGAGCCCGAAGCCGCTCCCTTGCTTTTCGCGGAACGCCTCCACGCAGCCTGCCTCGTCCGCCACCACCTCGCCGCGCGCCTCAAGCGCGCCCTGCATGGCATAGACCGTTGCCAGCGCCCCTCTCTTGCAGTGGAATGCATAGAATGCGCGCGCGTCAATGTCCAGGTAGCTGTCTCCGTTGAGCACCAGCGCCGCAGAGTGCAGGTGTGCAACGGCATTCACCAGCGCCCCGCCTGTGCCCAGCTGCTCCTTCTCATGGGAGTATGATATCTTCAGCCCCCACTTTTTCCCGCCCCCGCAATAATCCTCAATCATCCCTCCCTTGTAGCCGACCAGCAGCACGCACCTCCTCAGCCCCATGCGCGCGATTTTTTCCAGCAGGTAATCCAGGAAAGGCCTGCCTTTCACCATCACCAGCGGCTTGGGCACCTTCTCTGTGATGGGGCGCAGCCGCGTGCCTAGGCCCCCGGCAAGCACTATGGCGGTCAGCTCCGATGGGTCCTGCTCCATGCAAACACGCAGTCATTCACTCCAAATACCATTTTATAAGTATCCTGCACATTCAAGCGCCATGGAAGATGATAATGCGGCCAAGCATTCCCACGAGGTTGCATGGGGCAGCTTCTGGGGCTTGGTGGGCACGCTCCTGCTCAAGCTGGTCTCGTTTGCCTATGCCATCTACGTGGCGCGCGCGTTCTCCCAGGAGAACGTCGGGCTGTTTTACCTTGCGCTTTCGGTGATAGGCGTGGTCGGCTTCTGGCGCGACCTGGGGCTCCCTGCCGCGCTGCAGCGCTACATCCCGTTTTACGAGGCAAAAAAGCAGGGCGGCAAGGCGCTCTCCCTCCTGAAGATAAGTTTTGCAGTGGAGCTGGTGCTGGGCGCGGCGCTTTCAGCCGCGCTTTTCATATATGCCGACCCCATAGGCGCGTTCTATCAAAACGCAGCCCTCGCAGAGGGGCTGCGCCTGCTTGCCGCATACGTGGTCTTCGAAAACCTATCCAAGGTGCCCGCCAGCTACCTCCAGGGCAGGGGCGACATAAAATCGTGCCAGTTCCTCAGCAACGTGCAAAACATAACAAAGCTCGCTTTCACCCTCCTGCTTTTCAGCTTTTATGGGGCCACGCTGTTCACGCTTTCTGCGGCTTTTGCCCTTTCCTTCCTGGCAGCCCTCTTATTGAGCGTGCCGATTCTTCTGCGCAGCATGGAGGGCCACGATTTCAAAGAGGGCGGGCCGCTTTCCAACTCGGAACTGATGCACGACATTCTTCCCTTCGGCATAACCCTCACCATCGTCGGATCATTCTGGGCGCTCATATCCTCCACCGACCGCATGCTTCTGGGCTATTTTGGCAACCCGGCGACATCGATAGAGACGGTCGCAATTTACTCGATTGCCACCCAGCTTGCGCTGACCATAATGGTATTCCCCAGCGCATTCGGCAGCATTTTCCTTCCAGTGATTTCCCGCCTCGCAGGCAAGGACGACCACGCCACCATGAGGAAGGTGGTGCAGACTTCGCAGCGCTGGATACTGTTCATCACCATCCCGATAGCGCTTGCCACCATGGCATTTGCAGGTGAGATGCTGTCCGTTTTCTACGGAAGCCCGTACCGCTCAGGAGGCAATGCAATGGCGATTTTCATATTGGGCCTCATGTTCTCCACCATCATCTATCCGATAACGCTTGCACTTGCAGGCATGCGCCTGGTGCGCCTCGAGCTCAATGTCGCCATTGTGGTGGGCATCGCAAATGTCATACTGAACATCCTCCTGATACCCGGCTTTGGCATGGAAGGCGCGGCATTCGCCTCCGCAGCGGCATTCCTGCTTTCGGCGCTGATGTTTGAGCGCTATGGCAGGCAATACCTTGACTACAAAACCCCGCTCGAAATCTACAAGCTCTTCATTGCCGGCGCAGTTGCCTTTGCGGCAATAATGCTCCTCAAGCCATCCGCAGCCCTGCTCGCCTCTGGCATACCTGCAATCGGCACTGGCGAAATCGCGCTTTATGCCTACAAATTCTCCTATCTCGCGCTTCTCGGCATCATGGGCTGCGTGGGGCTTGCCCTGTTCGGCGTTGTGGCGCTGCTTCTGCGCACCTTCAAACGCGAGGACATTGACCTGCTGTATTCTGCCGCAGGCAAGGCGCACCTGCCGCAGGGGGCGATATCAATTGCGGAAAAGATAGCATCTTATGGCGTGGAAGATTGAATCTGGCGTTTTTATGGCATTGTTCGGTACAAAAACGGCTGGCAGGGGCGGATGCCTGCCTTTGGTGGTTTGATGGCGCTTTTCGGAACCAACGGCGTGCGCGGAAGGCTGGATGCCCTCACGCCCGCGCTTGCATTCGGCCTGTGCGCATCATTTGCCAGCTGGAGCAAAGGGCAGGCAATCGTGCTTGCGCGCGACATGCGCCTCACCTCCCCAATGCTGCATTCAGCCGCTGCGTCGGGAATAATGGCTGCGGGAAAGGACGTGCTGGATATCGGGCTGGCATCATCGCCTGTTGCCGAGTTCACCCTTGCGCAGCAGAAGGCAGGCGGCCTGGTGATAGTGACAGCCTCGCACAATGCGCCGGAATGGAACGCGCTGAAGTTCGTGGACGGGGAAGGCGTGGCGGTCAGCCGCGAGCGCGGCGAGCTTATCGGGCAGACCGCGCTTGCAAGGACCTACTGCCTGGCCGGCTGGCAATCCGTCGGGAAAGCGCGCCCGATTCCCGAAGCAGCTGCCGTGCATGCGCGCGCAGTGCAAGGCGGCGTGGCTGCGGCAAAAATAAGGAAGCGCCATCTGCGAATTGCCCTTGATTTTGGCAATGGGACATCGGCGCTTTCGCAAGGGGTGTTCTCTTCCCTTGGCTGCGAAGTGTTTGCGCTGAATGAAAGCATCGACGGCAATTTCCCCGGCAGGCCATCCGAGCCGACCGAGGCGAATGTGCAGCAGCTTGCCAAAACAGTGAAGGCGGAGGGCTGCGACCTGGGGGTTGCCTGGGACGGCGACTCGGACCGCGTGGTTTTCGTGGATGAAAAAGGCAGCTGGATAGTGGGCGACAAGGGATTTGCAATCTCGGCCGTGCAGGCGTGCCGCGAGGCCAAGAAGCAGAAGGAAAAGCTCATTGTCACCACGGTCGCGACAAGCAGGTGCGTGGAGGAAGCATGCGCTGCGCTTGGGGCAAAAACAGTTTACACCGCGGTCGGCGCGCCGTACCTGTCCGAAAAAATGGCAGCCCTTGGCGCGCGCGCAGTCTCGGGCGGGGAGGAGGTGGGCGGCATCATCTGGCCGCGCTTCTCGCTTGCCAAGGACGGGCTGTTCGCATCTGCAAAGATATGCGAAATGGCGTGCCGCACGCCGCTTTCCGAGCTTGTCTCGGAACTGCCCGAATACTTCAACAGCAAGACAAAAATAGAGGCAAAAGGAGCGCAGGCAAAGGCAGCCGGGCTAAACGCGGCGAAGGCGCATGCCAGGGGGAGCGGCGCCCGCCTCACGCTGGCGGATGGCGTGCGCTGCGACTTTGACGACGGATGGGTGATTGCGCGCGCATCGGGCACCGAGGACTGCATGCGCGTGTTTGCAGAGGGGAAAACGAAAAAGCGCGCCGAGGGCCTGATGGAGGAATACGCGGAAATCGTGCGTGAGGCGGCGGGGAAGGCATAAGCGGCGCCAGGCGCCTGGCGGGACTGCGCCGCCCTTGGGCATGACCAACCAATTTAAGCCTATCATAGGACAAATTATGGGGAAGATTCGATGAAGATAATCCATGCATTCGGCAGCCGCGCCTGCGCCATAAAGATGGCGCCCCTCATAAAGGAGGGCCTGCGCCGCGGGCACAAAAACATCGTGGTGTGGAGCGGCCAGCACTACGACGACAACCTCTACCACGGCCTTTTCGACGACCTGGAGATCCCGCGCCCGGACTACGACATCGGGGCAAAGGGCAGCTCATGCGAGATGGGCGCAAGGATACTTGTGGAATTCGAGAAAATCTGCAGGAAGGAAAAGCCGGACATCGTGCTCACTCACGGCGACACGTTCACCGCGATGTTCTTCTCCCAGGCCGCCGCGCTTTCCCTTGTCCCGGTCGGGCATGTGGAGGCGGGGTTGCGCACCTACTCCTGGGAGCCTTACCCTGAGCAGATATGCACCAAGACGTCGGACGCCTGCTCCGCGCTTTTTTTTGCCGCAACCGGAAAGAACGCATCCGACCTAATGTCCGAGCACGTGCCTGCAGAGCGCCTGTTCGTGGTGGGCAACACCGTGGTGGATGCCGCGCTCCAGCATGCTGCGCTTGCAAGGCAGAAAAGCAGGATAGCCGAAAAGTTCAATGTGAAAAAGCCGTTCGTCTTCTGGTCATGCCACCGTCAGGAGAACATGCTTTCCAAGGCGCGCATGTCAGGCATATTCGAGTCCCTCCTTGGCATGGACGAGGTGAATTTCTTCTGCTCCGTGCTTCCATCCACGCAAATGACGGCTGAAAAGGGCGGCTACATCGAGCGGATAAGGAAAGCAAAGCACATACAATGGGTGCCCTGCCTTCCCAAATACACGGACGCGCTTCGCCTCATGCTGGAATCGGACCTGGTCCTCACCGACTCAGGGGGGATGCAGGAGGAATGCAGCGCGCTGCACATCCCGTGCCTTACCCTCCGATATGTCACCGACCGCCCTGAAAGCGTGTCTTCCGGCGCCAACTTGTGCGTGGGGTGCGAAAAGGAGGGCATAATGCGCGAGGTGAGCAGGGTGCTGTTCGAAAAAGGCGCGGCGGAAAGGATGCGCGCTGCCAAGAATCCATACGGCGACGGGAAAACATCCCAGCGCATTTTCGACATCCTGGAAAAATTCGAGGGGAAAATGGAGCGCTGGGAGAAAAAGGTGAAAAGCTGATGCTCGAACCCATCCTAGTCCTTGTTGCAATGATCGCGCTCGGGTTCATTGCCCGCCATTTCTCGCTTCTCGGCGAGGGGGCGGAAAAGGAGCTGAGCGGCTTTGTCTATTACGTTTCCATGCCGTGCCTCATACTCGTCAAGCTTGCAACCACTTCGCTTTCCGGGCAGCATCTTTCCCTCATCCTCCTCAACGGGGCTGCAATCGCGGTTTCCATCATCGCGGTGTGCGCCCTGTACTACGCAGGCATCGTGAAGGGGAAATTTGCATCAGCCCTCCTTCTCTGCTCGTTTTTCGGGAACGTGGTGTTCATGGGGTTTCCTGCCGCGCAGGCGTATTTCGGGGAGCCTGCAATCGCTGACGCGGCCGTGATAGCCTTTGCCTACAATTTCATCATATTCACCGTGGGGCTGCTGCTTCTCGGCATCATGTCAGGCAAGGGCAGGCACGAGTTTTCCTTCCGCAAGCTCCTGGGCAACACCGTGCTTTACTCGTGCGTGATTGGCGCCCTGGTTTCCATTTCCGGCATTGCCCTGCCATCCATCCTGTCCGACACGCTCTCGCTTGTCGGCGCAACCACGGTGCCGCTTGCACTCTTTGCAATGGGCGCGTTTTTGTACGGGAAAAAGCTGGGGCAAAAGATGGCGCAGGTTGCGGCGCTGTTCCTTGCAAAAATGGCGTTCTTCCCGCTCGTCATGCTCTGCCTTGCCTTCCTGTTCGGAATGAGGGGGTATGTCCTGCAGCTTTCGTTCCTGGAAGCCCTGATGCCGGTTGCCGTGACAAATTTCGTGATAGCGCGCGAGTTCTCGCTGGATGCCGCCCTTGTTGCCGAGGCCACGGTGGCTACTACGCTGGCGAGCCTGCCCCTGCTCTTCCTTTTCGGCCCCATCTCGGGGTTCCTTGCCTGACTGCCAGCCCTAGCAAAACCCGCGGGAAAAAGGCGGCAATTCCTCGAACCTGGCCCTCCCGCCCTGCCGCGGCACGTTCATCCTCGGGTAATGGTCGCTCCCAATCTCAGGCGGCGATTGCCGCTCCCCATTGCAGCCAAAGGGCAAGGGGCGTCTTTCCCTGCGCCCCTGTTTCCTTGTGCCCAATCCCTTCGGCTATGCATTTATTTCCATTAAACACGCCCTGCCTCCCTTCCGTGCTCCTGCGCCCATGCGTGGCCGCGGGCGAAAGTTCGCCGCCCTGGCTTTTCGTTCCCTGTCCCATACCCATCGTATCGCCGCGGGCTTCTTTGTAATGATGAACCTTTTTAAACATTTTTGTGCAATATTGTACATATGCTCCAATATCTTGAGGAACGCTTCGCCGGGCAGCGCGCCAAGCTGCGGGTGGTTTCGGCCATGCTTAGAATCGGCGTGCGCGTGGACGGCGAGGGAAGGCTCTACTGCGACAGCATAGAGCTTGCGCCTGCAAAAATGGGCAGGGCGATGGGCGTGGACAGGCGCGTGGTCATCGAGACCGCCCGCGAGATTGCCGACGACCCGAAGCTATTTGCGGTATTCTCCTCGCTCTTCCCCATCTCAAACGTCTCGCGCGCTGCAAAGCATTTCGGGCACGACGTAATAGAGATTGACGCCGACCCCAACACCGTGGGGCTGACCGCGAAGGTGGCGTCCGTGCTTGCGCGGCACAAGGTTGGCATAAGGCAGATAATCACCGACGACCCTGACCTGTATCCAGAGCCGAAAATGATGGTGGTGGTGGAGGGCAGGCTGCCCCGCAAGGCAGTGGAGGAGCTGCGCTCGCTTGACGTGCAGGCAATCTCATTCCGGTGACATGGCATTTTGGAGGGATTTTATGAAGGCAATAGTACTCTGCGGAGGGAAAGGCACAAGATTGCGCCCCTACACCTACACCATACCCAAGCCCATGCTGCCGCTTGGCAAAAAGCCGCTGCTGCAATACGTCCTCACCGCGCTTAAGCGCGCCGGCGTTTCCGAGGCATACCTTGCTGTTGGCTACCTGCATGAGCAGATCGAGGGCTATTTCAAGGACGGTAAGCAGCTGGGCATGAAGCTCCGCTACTCGATAGAGAAAAGCGAGATGGGCACGGCCGGCTCCATACTGCCCCTCGAGGAAAAGATGGACGGCGCATTCATCGTGATGATGGGCGACCACCTCTCCAGCCTGGACATTGCCGCGGTTGTAGCGGCGCACAGGAAAAGCGGCAACATCGCCACAATAGCGCTCAACAAGAAAGGCGTGCCGCTCGAGTACGGCGTCGCCGACCTTGACGCCAGCGGCAACATCGAGCGCTTCCGCGAAAAGCCAATCGTCGAGAATTACGTGAATGCGGGCGTTTACGTCTTTGAGCCGGAAATCTTCAAGCACATAAAGCCCGGCGAGGATTTTGCCAACGACGTATTCCCGCGCCTGCTCGAATCAGGCCAGAAGATAGGAGGCTTTGCCTTCACTGACTACTGGCTCGACATCGGGCGCACCACTGACTACGAGAGCATCAACCAGTACATAAGCGTGATAGACCTCGCGCTTGGGATGAAGTAGGGCTTTTCCGTGCGCCTGCATCAACTCGGGCGGCAGGTGATTGAAATGATGCTCCAAACAAGGAAAATCAAAAAAGCGGATGAAAGGAAAAATGTTTCCGATGTGGCATCCCCCGAGCCGGAGGGCATTGCCACCACCATCAAGCTCAAGCGCGGGGAAAAGGCGAGATTCGACCTTGCGTTCAACTCCGAGCAGAAAGGCAAGCGCTGGCGCCACAAGCCAAAAAAGAAGCGCATTGTGCCTGCAAACAAAAAAGGGCAGAAAGTAGTCTCTCGTGAGCGCCCCGAGCTTCCCACCATCAATGTTACTGTTGATGGCACGACTTACACGCGCGCGCACGAGGAAGGCAAGGGCAGGGCGCAGGAGGTGCTGCTCCGCCACGGAGACAACCTTGAAAACATGGTTCGCGAGGTTCGGAGGATTACATTCGAAGCCCTTTCTGATGGCGTCTACAAGCCGGAAGACACCACGATGACTGCCTGCAACCGCGGGCTTACACTGATACAGGGGCTTTGCACTGAAAAAGGCGCATTCAATGCCTCTCTTTTCGAAACCACGGAAGGGAAGCCCATGCAGGACAATTTTGCATTCGGCATGATGGTGCGCCAGTTCTTCCGCGATGCAAGCTTTGCAGGAGAGGTGGTGGGGCAGGCCTCGCGCGAGTACAGCGAGATGAAAAATGCCGCTGCAGCCCCCTCATTCCACACCGAACCGCAGATGGCAGCCGGCTTTGCCACGGTGGATGGCACCTATTACCGCCGGACCTTCCCCACTGGCGACCGCGAGGCAGAGCTCATTGTAAGGCGCAACCTGGAAGAGTTTGTCAGGGGCGCAATTTCCGCGGTGAAAATGGCGGCTGAACAGGAGCGGAGCCCCCAGGATGCAGAATCATACTGCTATCCTCCCGAGGGCGTGCTTGAAATGCGCAAATTCGAAACTGTCGACCACCAGCCAATAAAAGACGAAACGCTGTTCCGCCGCGCAATCGCCCAATTCTTCTATGACTCCGAAATGGTGAAAAAGGCAACAAGGCAGGCACTTTCAGAAAAGTAGGGCGCGCTACGCAGTTACTTCTTTGGCCTGAATATGGAGCGCGCGCCGCCCTTTGCCTCCAATAGCTCGCGCAGCCCCTGCGAAAGCGCCATCCTCGGGGCGTACCCGATTCTCTTCCTTGCAAGCTTTATGTCTGCAACCGAGCGCGCGATTTCGCCCTTCCGCTCAGGCATGTATGTGGGGGAGAAGTCGGCGCCGCATATCCCGCACATCGTCTCAAGGAGCTCGCGCACCGAGGTTTCCACGCCGGATGCGATGTTGAGGGGCGAGCTGCACCCCTGCCCCTCTATGGCGCGCACGAACGCATCGCATACGTCATCAACATGCACGAAGTCGCGCGTCTGCTCGCCGTCGCCGAAAATCATGGGCCGGCTGCCTTCCGATATGGCATTTGCGAATTTCGTAATCACTCCGGAATACGGGCTGGACGCGTTCTGCCCCTCGCCGTAGACGTTGAAAAGCCGAAGCGCGGTGTTTTCCATGCCGTAAAGCGAGTTGTACAGGAGCACATACCTCTCGGCGGCAAGCTTCGCCGCGCCGTAGGGCGAAAGCGGGGCGGTCGGGTGCTCCTCGTCCACTGGCAGCCTCACAGGCTCGCCATACACCGCGGCGGAGGAGGCAAACGCCAATTTTTTCACGCCGGCGTGCCTTGCGGCCTCCAGCACGTTCATGGTGCCTGCCGCATTCACCGAAAAGTCGGAAAACGGGTCTGAGACCGACGCAGAGACATCGATAAGCGCCGCAAGGTGCACCACTCCCTCTGCGCCTGAAAGTATTTTCGTGAGGCGGGCCGCATCAAGCACGCTGACCCTTGCAAATTCCGCCTTCGTTCCGCTTTTCGGCGGCACAATGTCCACCACCCTCACGCCGTACCCGTCGTCAAGCAGCCTCTCGCAAAGGTGCGCCCCGATAAAGCCCGAGCCGCCAGTCACCACAATCACAACATCAACTCCGAGCAATCATCCGCCGCCTCAGGGGAAAATGCCCCTCCCATACAGGAGAATCGCAAGCAAGGCAAATAACACTTCCGCTGCGATGAACAGCAGCACGAGGCCCCGCTCGCTTATGCCTCCGGACAGCTTCATCACAAGCTGGCAAAGCCCGCGCACCTTGCCTTCATACGGGCGGAGCTTTCCGTCCTTGCCGCACTCGCCCCACCAGCCCGTGCTTGGGAACCCATGGTAAGCCTTTATGGCAAAATCAAAAAGGCAAGGGATCACCAATATCGCGCCGGCAGACTCCAGGTTGCCCACAATCACAGCGGCTGCAAGCGCGCCTCCGATAAGAAGGGTCCCGATGTCGCCGATAAACACCTTGGCTGGATACCAGTTGAAGCGCATGAATGCCAGCAATGCGCCAAGCATTGCGACGGAAATCAGCCCCATCTCGGTCGAGCCGTTCGCCGCTGCGAGAAGCGCCACGCACGCGAACATCACGCAGCCCATCCCGGCTTCCATGCCATTGAAGCCTGCAAGCATGTTTGTCAGGTTTGCAGCCGCCGTGACCCCGAGGGGGATAAGCACAATGATGTAGAAGATGCCAAAGTCGAACGGGCCTATGAACGGAAGCGTTACAGCGGTGCTTCCTGCCGCAGCCAGCGCCACGAGCGGGAGCGCGGCAACCATGGGCAGGAGCGTCTTCACGTCCTTCCTCATGTCGAACAGGTCGTCGAATATCCCGATGAGCGCTATTATCGCCATGGTGAGCATCGCAGCCATTATCTCGTTGAGGTTGAGCGAATAGCCGAAAAAGGTGTGCATTGCCATGGCAAGCAGGAGCGCGCCTACCACGCCCATGACGATGCCCAGCCCGCCCATTTCCGCAACTTCCGGCCTGCCTGGCTTGTTGACGTCATGCCCGACAATCCCGGCCGCCTTCATCTTCCTTATCACTGCCGGCATGGCAAACGATGTGAGGCAGTACGCAGTCACCAATATCGCCGCAAGGAATGCAATGTCCGCCATCAGTTCACCCTGTAAACCGACACTCCCGCAAATTCCTTTGCAAGCGCCACGCGGCTGTCCATGCCGGAATAGATGCTCACCAGGTGCGGCGGCATGCCCCCTTCATCGAGCAGCAGCATCCTGTTTGCCTTGTCGCTTATCGGCTTGGAGCTGTCGAGCATCACCATGCGCGGAAGCGGGACCGGCGCATAATACCTACCATAGCTGTCAAGCACCACGCCGTCCTTGAGCGCAAATTTCCCCCCGCTTGCAAGCTCGCGGGAAATCAGCCTTCCCCCCTGCGAGACGAAAAGCGCATAGGTTGCCCCTCCGTTGGTGTAATTCCGCGCATAGTAGTAGACTTCAAACCCGCCTTTTTGCGAAAGCGCCTCGAGCGTGGGCAGGGACAGCAGGATATACGTGCCGGGCTTCCCGCTCGCATTGCCGGAAAGCAGCAGCCCCTCGACATTTGCAGCCGGCTCGCGCGGCACGCCCGGAAGGTAGAATGAGAGCGCATCCGCCCGCTCAAGCGTTGCCAGTCCCTGTGCGCCGCTGCCTGAAAGGTAGGAAAGCGCAGCAGCCAGCGCAGGGTCGGTGTAATCCGGGTAGCCCTGCTTTTGCGGGGGCATCTGGATGAATAGCGCAAAGAAAACGGAGAGCAGCAGCAACCCCGCCCCCATCACCGAAAAAATGGCGCGCGCATTGTAGCTGTAAAGGTGCAGGCAGAGCGGCGCAAGCACGCCCAGCATCAAAGCCGCGCCAAGCGCGGGGTAGATGGACAGGTTCCCATAAACAAGCCCGAATACCATGAAAAAAGCGCAGGCAAACAGGGCTGCAAGCTTTGCCCCTTTTGAAACGTCCTCCATGAGCTTGGTGGCTCCCTCTGCAACAGGGAAAACCAGGAGGATGGCCGCTGCAAGGGGCGAAAAGCCGGAAAGCGCCAGCGCAAGCGCGAGCAAGGCGAAATATTCAGAATCGCGCCTGCCGAAAAAGAAAAGCCCGAGGCAGACCGCGGCGCCAGCGATTAGGAACGGCATGCCGTCCGCAGCCTGCGACAGGCTGTCCGCAGAGAATGCAAGCAGGGATTTGTCAGGGGACAGCAAGCCCGCGGCTGCAAAAACCAGCGCCAGCACGCCAAGCATTGCCAGGTAGTTTTTCCCCTCCTTCTTCTTGTGGTGGGCAAATGCGAACGCCACTGCCATCGCAATGCCTGCAAGCGCAAATGAGGCGTTCACATAGCCTGCGCCAAACCCCAAAAGCGCCGCCACCGCGAGCATTGCCTTCCTGTCCGGCTTGTGCACGAACATGGCAAACGGCAGCAATGACGCGGCAAAAAGGAAAACTGCGAGCTGGCCGCTCCCGTAGACTCCTGGCAGGAAGGCAAGCGCCACCGTGGAAGAAAGGGCGAAGAGAAGGACCGCGAACACCGACTCCGTTTTCTTGTACGCCATCTCCCTGCACGCAAGGTAGAGCAGCACGGAGCTGAGGGCAAAAAGCAGGGGGGAAAAAATCAGCAGGAAGCCGATGATTGCCTGCGTGGATGCGGCAGGCATTCCTAGGAGCGCCGCATGCGCTTTCTCAAGCGAAGACGCCGCTGCGATGTGCAGCGCATGCGATTTGGCGATGCATTCCGCCTGCGTGCCAGCGCACTCGAGCTGCGAGCCAATTGTCCCCGTCAGCGCCTCCTTTATCTGCACAGCCGCGCCATACTCGGGAAGCGTTGCCTTTGCCACATACTGCCCCAGTCCCAGGGGCAGGAGAAAAACAATGAGAATCGCAACAATTTCCCTGGTATCAAATTTCATCGCAAGCACCTACTTTTTCCTTCTTTCCTTTTCCAAAAGCTCTGCCGCTTTTTTCGCAGAAATATCATTTTCCCCGATCATGCGCGCAGCCACCCTGTCGGACTCCTCTCCGCTCGCGCCTGATGCAATCGCCAGATTTTTCGCATGGAGCTCCATATGGCCGCGCTGTATCCCTTCTGTGGACAGCGCGCGCAGCGCGGCAAAATTCTGCGCGAGGCCGGCTGATGCCATCACGCACGCAAGCTCCTGCGAGGTTTTCACCCCCAATATGGCAAGCGCAGCCTGCGCAGAGGGGAGCGAGCGGGTCGCCCCTCCCACAATGCCCACTGCCATGGGAAGCTCAATCTCCCCTTCCAAATCCCCGTTTGCAAGCTTCTTGAAGCGGGTGAGCGGGCGGTACCTTCCGCCTGCAGCGGCAAATGCGTGCGCCCCTGCCTCGACGGCGCGCCAGTCATTGCCGGTTGCCACTGCAACCGCATCAATGCCGTTCATTATCCCCTTGTTGTGCGTGCATGCGCGGTAAATGTCGGCGTCTGCAAATGCCCAGCCGTCAAGCACGCCCTCCACGCAGTCCGCTCCGATGGTGCCTCGCTTCCAGACTGCCCTTGCCTTCACCAGCCGCTTCACTGCAAGATTTGAGAGTATCCTGAGGCGCACTTTCCCTCCGGATATTTCCTCAATTTTAGGCGCCACGCCCTCCAATATGGTATTCACCGTGTTTGCGCCCATGGAGTCGCGCACGTCGATGTCAAACTCGGCGATCGCCATTTCCCCCCTTTCCGTGGGCAGCGCGCGCGCGGAAAAGCCCATTATGCCGCCCCCGTACTTCGCAATGCCCGCGGCGAAAGGCTCGGCGGCACTGATTATCCCTGCCTTTTTCGAGTTGAGTTCGCGCACCGCCTTTTGCGCGTCATTGGCGCCCACAATCTGGACCTGCCCCACCATGATTGGGGCGTCCGCAACCGCGAAAAACCCGCCGCTGTCCCTGCAAAGCTTCGCGCCATTGCTTGCTGCCGCGACGACCGAGGGCTCCTCGATTGCCATGGGCACCAGCACTTCCTTCCCATTCACCAAAAAGTTCGTTGCAACGCAAAGCGGCATGGCATGAAGGCCAAGCGCGTTTTCCGCCATCCTTGACGCCACCTCGAAGCCAAGAGGCGAGTCAGATGCCAGTTGCCTTTTCTGCTCCTCTGTCAATGCTGAAAACCGCGCCACCTTGCCAATCCTTTCGCTGCGTGTTAGCTTGTAAAAGCCTGAAATTGCCGAAGTTTTCGTTTCGTTTGCCATCCGCGTCACTTCCTATTCGCCTCAATGTAGCAAATCAGCTTGTAAACGAGCCTTGCTGCCAAAAAGTCTGACACATGCTGCCCTGGTATCGGGGCGAGCTCCACCACGTCAAAGCCTATTATGCGCCTCTGTTCGCATACCTTTCTCAAAAGCGAAGTAACTTGCTTCCACCTCAAGCCGCCAGGCTCAGGCGTCCCCACAGCAGGACATTCGGACGGGTCAAACGCGTCCAAATCAATTGAAATGTAAACATCCTTGCGAAGCTTCTTCAGCACGTCGCCCTCGTTAAACTCCACGCCGAAAATGCCGCACTTCTGCCTTTTAATTTCCTGCGCTTCTTCAAGCGAGTAGCTCCTCACTCCAACAGAGACGGCATGCAGCTTCTCGCGGCACCTTCTCATCACGCAGGCATGGTTGAATTTCGTCCCCTCGTACTCGTCCCTCATGTCCGCGTGCGCATCCAAATGCAGCACTGAAACGTCCTTTGCCTTCCCACTCGCAGCAATTGCGCTGAAGGCGCCCACCGAGACTGAGTGCTCCCCGCCAAGCAGAATGGGCACCTTGCCCGCCTTGAGCACTTCCTCCACTGCCTCCTGAACGTACCCGCAGTTCTTCTCGGGCGAGGCATGGCTCACCTCGAGCTCGTCCGCGGTGTAAATGCCGCACCCCTCAAAATCGCGCGCAAGCTCGATGTCATATGTCTCCACCTGGCGCGAAGCCTCGATAATGGCATGCGGCCCGTTTTTCGTGCCCGTGCCGTATGACACCGTTCCCTCGTAGGGCGAGGAGAGCACCACGTAGCGCGCCGTCTTCCCGTCATTCGGCATCTTAGTGGAGCCTCTGGGCTCCACTTCTGAAAAATTCCCGCCGGAATTTTTCACGCCCAAAAATGTCCTAGGCAAACCTATGTGAAATATGTCCATATCCTCTCACGTGGAAGAGATGGAAAATACACCTTTTAAACCTCCCTCTCGCAACCATTTCCATGAAGGCAATATCCGCGTATCTCCGGCTCTTCCGCATCGAGCACGCGCTCCTGCTAGCCGTGGCGGTATTGCTGGGCGAGCTCCTGTCAGGCGCGCTCCCTGCCCTCCCGCTGCTGCTTTGCTCCCTTGCAGTGCCTGTCTTCATAGAAATGGGCAGCTTTGCGCTCAACGATTGCTTTGACGTGAAAACCGACAAGGCGAACAAGAGGGGGGACAGGCCTATTGCAAGCGGTGAAATCAAGCCCAGCCACGCTCTAATCGCAGCCGCATCTTGCTATATCATAGGCATCGCAGCCGCGCTTCCCCTTCCCCCTGCCGCGCTTTGCATCACCATCATATTCGCCTTCCTCTCGATTGCCTACAACTTCAAGCTTAAGGAGCTGTTGCTCGTGGGAAACATGTACATCGCAGCCTCCATGGCAATCCCATTCCTTTTCGGGAACCTCGTGGTCGCGCCCGCGCTTTACCCGCAGATTTGGGCAATCGCGCTCGTGGCATTTGTGGCTGGGCTTGGCAGGGAAATCATCAAGTCAGCAGAGGACATGGAAGGCGATGTCTTGCACAGGAACGCGCGCACATTGCCTGTTGTCATCGGGAAGAAAAATTCCCTCCTCTTTGCCGCGCTCCTCTACGCGGCGCTCGTGCCCCTGTCGCTTTCGCCTTTTGCGCTTGGGCTCCGCACAAACATCCTCTCGCTGGGCTTAATCATCATCACCGCGCTCTCCTTTGCAGCAATGGCTTACGTTGCCGCGCGCGCAACTGAGAAAGACAGCGCCACCCTAATCTCACTGCGCAAATCCTCCCTCCTCGCGCTTGGCGTGGGGCTGCTCGGATATGCGGCGAGCCTGCTTTAAAGAGGACAAAAAGTGCAGGGGCAACCCAAGGATGATGCTAGAGGCTGACGATCGGCTGGCAAAATCCGGAAACCTGCAAAAGGCGGCGGTGCAACCATAGTATCATGCAAGATTTCGCCAGGCTCAATCCGCAGAAGTGCGCTTATCCATTTCAATGATGAAATGGCGCTGGAAAGATGTGCATTTAAAGGGTTTTTGAAGAATAAGCAATGGAGGCATATGGCAGATAATGACAAGCAAGGCCTGGAGGGCGTTCCATACAGCATCCCTGCGATTATTTCGGATAAGGCGGATCCTCATGAAAAGGCTGAAGAAATCGACGGGATGCTGCGCGATGTGCTAAAAGGGGACGAACGCGCAATCGCCGTGCTGGATAGGGTAAAGCGTGACATGGGCAATTCCGCCTATGAAAATTTCCTCCTTATCCTTTCCGATGCAACCGTGGCAACCGAAGGCCTCACTTTCCAAAAGAACCCTCGGAACACACAAGATGGGCTTGGGCTGTTGGTCAGCAGCCTTGGCGATGACTTTTACGGGTGGCTGGGGAACAAGGAGGGCGCATTTGAAAAAATGAAGGCGCCTGAAAAAATCGCTCTTTTCAAGGAACTTGTTTTTGCAGGAACAGCCGCAGCTCGCCATCTGAAAAACCCAGATATTGGCGATTTTACCTTCTTCACAGAGGAATTGGAAAATTCCGACTTCCTCCTCCGCCCAGAGAATTCCGGCCTCAGGACCAAAATACTCGATAAGTACGTTTCCATCCTTGCGCAGGAGCGCGCATTGTATGATGCTGGAACCAGCAAAGTCGAGCCCAGCCATGCGCTAAGCCTGCTCAAAACGCTCGATTACTTTCTTGGAAATGCCCATGAAGAAGGAAGGGATGACCTGCAAAATAAAACAATAGAGGACATATTCAAGTTCGGATTTTCGGCATCGCAGCTTGAGCAGAATCCATCATACGAAGCTTTCTGGAGCCTCAGGATACTATCCCGGGACAAGCCAATAGGGGAAAAGCTGGAAACCCTCAAGGTCGAAGCGGATTTCCTGGCCAAGATAATTGAACAGGGTGAGAAGGAGCCGCTGCGCTACCTGGAAAATCTGCTTTACCGTGGCTTGCCTGACACCAAGCCTGAGACGCTGGACAAATTCCTCAAGCTGCATAGGTACTTCGGGATAGCAAATGCGGACAGGCTATGGAAACAGGGCGACATGAGGCTGGTTGACGAGCTTATCAAGAACTATGAGGACCCGTCCTATAATTCCGGAAAGGATGTCCTTATTGTCGTGCTGCCACGGGGTGGAGCCGGCAACTCGGAAAGCCTTATGGGCTTGATGGGCGCTTCGGATACATTCAGGAACCTCCAGGATACGCTGTTTGAACTTTCAAAGCATTACAAGCTGTATGTTTTCGAGGCTGGCTCTGTGCCCCAATTTGGGGTGATAAGGGACGCTGTGGAGGCCAACGAAGGGGGCAACCTTGCCAAAAGGGGCTTTGGCATGATTTATGCAGGCCATGGCGAACCTGGCGACATGGCGCTGAATTCCTCACTTTTTGGCGAAACGCACGTGGAGACCAACAACAAGGCTGTCAAGCCCATTGAAGGGAAAAAGGACAGCAGCATCCGGGTGGGAAGCAAAAGCATCATCGGCTCAGAGTTTTATCCCGCAAGCCCAAGCGACACGAGGGTGGATGCCAATGAAAAGAAAGACCAGTATTACGTTGGAAAACTCACTGCTGGCGCAAAATTCGCAATATACTATGGCTGCTCCTTTGGCGGCAAGAATGAGAAAGGCAAGGCAAACATTGTGGACATGACTTCTGAAAAATCGCCCGGGACGATAGTGGTCGGGGCAGCCGGGGACATAACCGGCGCGGTTTTCAACTTAAAAAACGGCTTTTTCCCTGCCAGCATCGAGGGGATGAGAAACTCCGTCATTTACAAAAATGGCGAAGTGATTGTCCCAAGCTATATCAGATGCAAAGGCACGCCGATAGGGGCAAACAGGCAGATTTTCAACTGAAAGCAATTGCGCTTAATCTTTTCTGCATTTTAGAAGACATGGGCAGCCTAAGGAAACTTCGCCCGTTAATACAGACACGCAACGAGGGAGAGTTAGGGGCTTGACGGAGGACAGGCGAGGGGCTGTGAAATGCAGCGGCAGGATTAGTGCATGATACAAGATGCAGGGGGAGCAACTCAAGGATGATGCTAGAGGCTGAGCGGCATCAGAGTTCCCGGCGTTCTCTCTCAGCCAGCCTTCTTTTGAGCTCGTGAAGGCGAAGTGGATTGAGACCGGGGAGTTTGGGGTTTGAGGTGGCTTCGCCCCCTGGCTTGAGCTACCTGATGAAAGCTTTAAATACCCTTGCATACACTTTTTATAACATGAGTTTAGGGTTTGAATTGCGCCAGACTCTTAGAATACGCGAACCAGTGTTCAAGGATATTCCACTCGTCAGACGCCTCACTATGCCATCCAAGCCATCAAGAGTAGTGCTGTTATCGCCGCATACAAGTGAGCATCCAACCACCTTGCCATTCCAGCGGGCGCTTGCAGAAAAGCTGGAACGGATGGGCGTGAAAACAGAACAGATGCAAAATGACGATGGAATGGAAATCGGTTGGTCAATCCGCAAAAAAATCTCGGCAGGGGAACTTGCCGACTCGAACAAAGCCTGCGGCTGCGCATTGGGCATCTGGGATTACCTTCAGCGCGTAAGGCAGATAAGCGACATTTTTGCAAAATACAACGGTAAAACATCGACCTATGTGATGGAAGTCCATGCAATGAACAGCTTAGCCCCAGATGACTTCTTCCCTCTTTCGGAGTTCAAACGACTCGCCAACACACCCATCCTAATCCAGTATTTTACTTCAATGAACTTCGAGTCGATCAGGGAATACAACAAAGAACTCGACGAAAATGAGCGCCGGTTTGCCAGTGATATTGCAACTCAACTCAGGTTTAACCTGGTCGAGGCCATGGGGGAGATCCAGGGCAGGCTGCGTGATATCAAGAAATTTGCAAAAAACGTGCTACTGATTGAGGTTCCTGGCATGGAAATTAATCTGCCTCCCAATCATCCGGCTTTCAGTCTCTATTTCAAAAGCCCCCACCATCTCATTAATGCAATAAGCAACTTTGAGTATGGTTATTGCATTTCCACCCGTGAAACCATATGGGCTGAAAAAGACCACGCGGATGCAGTTGCAAATATCTTTCTCTTGCCCAAGATCAAACGGAAGCTTACCATTGAGGAAAAGCCGGCTGGCACCCCCTTTTTCACAAGCGAATCAGCAGGCATAAAACCAGAACAAATAATCTCCGAAGGCAAAACTATCATCACACCCAATGGAAGGGTTCTGCGCAGGATAAGCCCGCAGCAGGCGAGCGACCTCAAGGCTAACAAGCACTAAATTGCCCTCCCGGCGTGCAATCGCTGCCGGTGATGTTCGGCTTTCAGGTATTCGAATCCATCCGCACCACAAACGACGGCAAAATCCCCTACCCAGAGCGAGGTGAAAAACAGATTGGCGTGCCGCTCCTTGGTTTCAGGGCATTCTACCATTTCCGCATACTCAAGAAAAGCAACGTGCGCCGGGTTCTTGGCAGGCTTGAGCTTTTCAGGTCAAAATACGCGGCAGGCGAAATCGAGCAAAGCAGGATACTCCTATCCAACTCGGGCTGGCAGGGCTATGTGATGATGGGAAACACCTTCAAATTGCGGCAACAGGTGCATAAGGAAATTGAGGGCATACTCGCGCAGCCAAAATCAGAAAAAACAGAGCAGTCATTTTGACGCCAAAGAGCTTTCCAAAAAATGCGCAGAAAATTCATTGCGCTTACTCCTGCGCTTACTTTTTTCTGCATCATTGAAAACCCTGACAGTCGGTGGCGATTGCGCTTATTTTGCGCTTAAACTCTTGTTCTGGCTGCCAATTGCGCTTAAATCGCGTGTTTCGTTCCCAGATAATATTTGCCTGCTAGTATCTGTGAGTCTGCCTGTTTTCGTTGCGCTTAATCTGCGCTTAATTTTTCTGCGAGCTAGAGAAACTTGACAGTCAGTGGGCATTGCGCTTATTCTGCGCTTAAACGCCCGTTCTGGCGTCCGATTCCTATGAAATTAAGCGAATCGCCTCCTGAGAGTATTTGTCTGCTACCTCGCTTATTTTACACCGTTGAGCGTAAACTTGAGCGTAATCTCTGGCTGCGACAAGAAACGCGATTAGCTAAGCAAAAATTGAGCGTAATACAGAGCGTAATTGCTAGTTCCAGCAGCCAGAACAGCCTACTTCATTGTTTTGCTCTTCTGAGAATATTGTGCTGTCTTATTCTTATTGCACTCATTCCTTGCGCAGCTATTGCGCAGCTTGCACGCATGTATACTCTGGAGAAGAAAGCTGCGCAAAGAACAACGTTTGGATAGCGTTTATCGCGTGAGAAACAACGTTTGAGCTGCGCAAAGATGTTTATATACGATTGCGCAGCTCGGCTAGCTGTTCAATGCCCAAAAGAAAAGAAATCATTCCTCCAGCAATTCCTTATCCAACCCCATCGCAAAGACCTTCTTGACCAGAAGCGCCTTCACCTCCGGGTCCTGCATCAGGACGTTCATTATTCCGTTCCCCTGTTTGTTGTAGTCGCTGATGAGCACCTTTTCGTCAAACGGGTTGCCGCACCTTCCGCAGAAGGATTGCGTTGGCGAGTTCTTTTCCTTGCAGCGTGAGCAGATTCGAAGGTCGAGCTTTGGCTCTTTCTCAATCGGCTTGTCCTTCATGGAATACAATTGCAGAAGAGCGGTGTCCACATCTCGCCCTGAGAGGTGAACATAAGTTGTAGCCATCTCGCTTCCTTGCGTCCAACCGAAGTATTCTTTCATTTGCGCCTCTGTCAGCTTGTTTGCCAAAGAGGTTGCCCTTGAATGGCGGAAAAGATGCGGATAAATGCGTTTCCTTATGCCGCTTGCCTTGCTTGCCCTGCGAAGCATTGCGAGTATTGAGGGATAGGCACAAGGCACTGGCTGGTATCTCGCCAATCTCGCAGGCCATAATGGAGCATCCGGGTTGTCTTTGTCCGGATGCTCCTGCAGCCATGCGGCAAGAACCTGAACGCTTGCGATTATGCGGACTCTCCGGCTGCCGGTCTTGCCGTTCACCATCAATACAACTCCGTAATTGTCGAACTGGACGTTCTTCAGTTTGAGGTATAGCATTTCACCTATGCGGCATCCTGACTCGTATAATGCCAAAATAAGCGCCTTGTCGCGTGGATTGGTGGTGGAATTGGCGAGCTTTTGCACTTCCTCAACGGTCAGCAATTCTTCCGGCAGTTTGTGCTTTTCGTTCTTCAGCCTTGGCTTGAGCCACTTGATGACCTTGGGAAATTCCTCATCTTTTCCGAGAAGCCATTTATAGAACATGTTGAGGACTATTTTGAAGTCGTAGCGTGTGTATTCAGCATAGTTTTTGGAGTCGATATCTGTAACCAGCCGTATGAGGTCGGTCTTTGTCGCCTTTGAAAAATCCTTGTTGAGCCACTGAGCGAGCAGGCGAACACAGTACATGCACTTGACAACACGGAGCTTGCCGGAGCCCTTGGCAAGGCGCATCCGTGCGAAGTTCTCAATCTGTGTTTTGGCTTTCGCAGGCAAGGGCGAGTTCTTCAACCTTAACCTCGGAGTGAGCCCCCTGTCCTGCTTGACCTTCTATATAAACCTAGGCGAGACACGCAACGAGGAGGAGTTAGGGCATTGACGAGGGCAGCAAGATGCTTCTTTTTCATGCCATTATTGTTTTGGCAGGGGCCTCATTATAGTTCGTGCGTAATTTGGCATTATTGTGCCTACTATGCTAGTTGCAGATTGACGCAGGAATAGACGTGCATTGACGAAAGATAGCGATAAGACTAGTGCATGATACAAGATGCAGGGGGAGCAACTCAAGGATGATGCTAGAGTCTGACCGGAACCACTAGGGGATAGGGATAAGGTTTAAATTAGGATTGCACCCTATTTTGACCGAGGCGAGACTATGTGGATTTTCCAAAACTGGGCGGATCCGGCTAAAAGCGGGGCGATGATCGGAGCAGCCAAGGACAAACCAGGCCAAAAGGCGCTTGAACAGAAGCAAAAAGCCGAGACAAACCTCAAAAAAGAGATAGCAGATGTGACGCAACGACTTGTCGATATGACAGCATTAGGCACTGATAAAAATGTACATCCTGCCTATGTGGGCATATATAGGGTGTTTGCAAGCACGATCAGGGAGAAAATACTCCCTTCCTTGAAAAATGCCAAGCCAACCAAGGAGTTGCTCGAGAACCTCTATGGCATTGTTATACCTATTCAGGATGCCGGTGGATTTCCGGGTCCCAAGAACGAGCTAAGATGGGCAATAGACAACAAGCAGGAGAGTTTCAGACAATTTCTAGATGAAAAAATTATGCGCGCATTCTATCATGTTGGACAGCTTATGCCACCTGAGGAGAAAAAGCCGGAGCGCGCAAAGTTCAAGTAATTTTTTATTTTTCACCCTTTTTAGACTACTATTAGTGTAACTATTCATTTTCTCTGTAAAATTTCCTTTGCGCACCCTCTGCGCTTATTTCCAAAAAGTGCGCAGAAAATTCATTGCGCTTAATCTGCGCTTACTTTTTTCTGCATCATCGAAAATCTCGGCAGTCGGTGGCGATTGCGCTTATTCTGCGCTTAAACACCAGTTCTGGCCGCCAATTGCGCCTGATTTAAGCGAATCGCCTCCAGATAGTATTTCTCTGCTACTGCGCTTATTTTACTCCGTTGAGCGTAAACCTGAGCGTAATTCCTGGCTGCGCATAGAAAACAAAAAGGCAAGCAAAAATTGAGCGTAATACTGAGCGTAAATGCATGTTCCAGCAGCCAGAACAGCCTACTTCATTGGTTTGCTCTTCTGAGAATATTGTGTTGTCATTTGTTCAGTATGACTGATTCACTGAACAGCTTTGAGCAGCTGCGCAGCAATGATATACTGGAGGTACGAGCTGCTCAAATATCAACGTTTGGATAGCGATTATAGCGCAAGGAACGGTGTTTGAGCTGCTCAAAGTTCTTTATAAACGATTGAGCAGCTCGGCTGGCTGCCCAATGCAAAAAAATTATTCCTCCAACAGCTCCTTGTCCAGCCCCATCGCGAATACTTTTTTCACGAGCAGCGCCTTCACTTCCGGGTCCTGCATCAGGACGTTCATTATTCCGTTCCCCTGCTTGTTGTAGTCGCTGATGAGCACCTTTTCGTCAAACGGGTTGCCGCACCTTCCGCAGAATGACTGCGTAGGCGAGTTCTTTTCCTTGCAGCGGGAGCAGATTCTGAGGTCTAGTTTTGGCTCCTTTTCGACCGGCTTGTCCTTCATGGAATACAATTGCAGAAGCGCAGTGTCAACATCCCTACCGGACAAATGAACGTAGGTGGCAGCCATTTCGCTTCCTTGCGTCCAGCCAAAATATTCTTTCATTTGCGCCTCTGTCAGTTTGTTTGCCAAAGAGGTTGCCCTTGAATGGCGGAAAAGATGCGGATAAATACGTTTTCTTATGCCGCTTGCCTTGCTTGCCCTGCGGAGCATTGCGCGAATCGAGGGATAGGCGCAAGGCACTGGCTGATATCTCGCCAATCTCGCAGGCCATAAAGGCGCATCCGGATTGTCTTTGTCCGGGTGCTCCTGAAGCCACGCGGCGAGAACCTGAACACTTGCGATTATGCGGACTCTTCGGCTTCCGGTCTTGCCGTTCACCATCAGCACAACTCCGTAATTGTCGAACTGGACGTTCTTCAGTTTGAGGTAAAGCATCTCACCAATGCGGCAGCCGGACTCGTATAATGCCAAAATAAGCGCCTTGTCGCGTGGATTGGTGGTCGAGTTGGCGAGCTTTTGCACTTCCTCAACTGTCAATAATTCCTCTGGTAGTTTGTGCTTTTCGTTTTTCAGCCTTGGCTTTAGCCACTTGATGACATTGGGAAATTCCTCGTCTTTCCCAAGAAGCCACTTGTAGAACATTTTCAAAACAATTTTGAAATCGTAGCGTGTGTATTCGGCATAGTTTTTGGAGTCAATATCGGTGACCAGCCGGATCAGGTCGGTCTTTGTCGCCTTTGAAAAATCCTTGTTGAGCCACTGAGCAAGCAGCCGGACGCAGTACATGCATTTCACAACGCGGAGCTTGCCCGAGCCTTTGGCAAGGCGTATCCGTGCGAAGTTCTCGATTTGCGTCTTGGCCTTCGCAGGCAAAGCCGAGGCCTTCAATCTTCCCAGCTCCTGCTCGAAGTTGGTTTGCGATTTGTACATAACGTACTCGTTCATGGGTGCTCACCTCGGAGTGAGCCCCCTGTCCTGAGTTAAGTACTATTTATAGCTTGCTGCACAATTCGGCACGTTTTTACCTCAGTAAATTGACTAAGTTGGGTTAGGGGCGTGTCGAAGTCCAGCGGTACAACTATAGAATGATACAAGGTGCAGGGAGGGAGATTCGAACTCCCGAAGACCTAAGTCACCAGATAACGCATGCCGCGCACTTGCGCGGAGATCTTGAGTCTGGCGCGTTAAACCGGGCTCCGCCATCCCTGCGAGACAGTTCTTGCAATATGGGGATTAAAAGCAATAGGTCGCCCTGGGATGGCCGGGCAGCCGCAAGAGCGGCTCCAACTGCCATCCCTGCGAGAGCATTTCTGCCGAAGCGAGTTTAAAAATGATGGGTCACCCAATCCAAATGCTATGAAAATCCGCATATTCAAGGACAAAGATGCAGTGAAAACAAGCAGATGCATAGTCAAATCGCTCAAGCAAGTCAGCTCACAATACTATTCTTCACGGGTTATAGCGCATCTCAGAAAAAGAAACCTTCCCCGCGCGCTTGCGGAAAGGGCGAAAAACTGCACAATCATTGTTGCCGAGGAAAAAAACAACATAATTGGGACGGCAAACCTGTCCAACGACGGCTGGCTGGGCGCGTTTTTCGTTGACCCTGCCTATATTGGCCGCGGTGTCGGAACCCGCCTTCTCCGCGAGATGGAGCGCATTGCAAAAAGAAAAAAATTCAAGGCAATCAGGACGCACTCCGCGGTCAATGCAGTGGGCTTTTACAAAAAGAACGGCTACCGTTTGGTCAAGCCAGTCCTTTTCAAAGGCGTGGGCAAGACTTACAGAATGTTCAAACGGCTCTAGATTTCAAGCGCAAGCGCTATTCTTATAATTCTATACTATTATACATTTCATATAATAGTTACCTGGGTGTGTTATATGGCAAAAATCAAGATAGAGCCCGCAAACGGGAAGCTCGGCATCCTCCTTCCTGGGCTGGGCGCGGTTTCCACCACATTCATTGCAGGCGTGATGCTTGCAAGGAAGAAAAAGCTCCTGCCCATAGGCAGCCTCACGCAGATGCAGACCATCAGGCTTGGCAAGCGTGATGAGAAGCGCGCGCCTTTGATTAAGGATTTTGTGCCGCTTGCCAATTTATCCGACCTGGAATTTGCCGCCTGGGACATCTTCCCTGACAATGCCTATGAGGCTGCGATAAAGGCAGGCGTGCTTTCCAAGGAGCACCTCGACATCGTGAAGGACGAGCTTGAGAAAATCAGGCCAATGACGGCGGTATTTGACAAGAGCTTCATCAAGAACATCAACGGGCCGAACGTAAAGACTGGGAAAAATAAGCTTGAGCTTGCAAACCAGCTGCGCGAGGATATCCGCAACTTCAAAAAAGAGAAAAATCTCTCAAGAATGGTGGTGGTTTGGTGCGCAAGCACGGAATCCTACATGGAAAAGCAGCCTGTCCATGAAAGTATCGAGGCATTTGAAAAGGGGCTTGCAGAAAGCCACCCGATGATTTCCCCTTCCATGATTTACGCATATGCTGCAATAATGGAAGGCGTCCCCTACACAAATGGCTCGCCGCAGCTCACGCTTGACATCCCTGCCTTGGCTGACCTTGCAAGGCAGAAAGGCGTCCCCATAGCCGGAAAGGACTTCAAGACAGGGCAAACGCTTGTGAAAACCGCGATTGCACCCATGTTCAAGGCCAGGATGCTGGGCGTGCGCGGATGGTTCTCCACGAACATCCTGGGCAACCGCGACGGCTTGGTGCTTGACGATGCAGGCTCCTTCAAGAGCAAGGAGATAAGCAAAAAATCGTCCCTCGAGTACATATTCCAGCCCGGCATGTACCCTGAATTGTACAAGGGCATGTACCACAAGGTAAGGATAGAGTACTACCCGCCAAAGAACGACGACAAGGAGGGTTGGGACAACATAGACATATTCGGCTGGATGGGCTATCCCATGCAGCTGAAGATAAACTTCCTGTGCAAGGACAGCATACTTGCCGCGCCCATCGTCCTTGACCTGGCGCTTTTCATGGACCTGGCGCAGCGCGCAGGCATGAGAGGCATGCAGGAGTGGCTTTCCTTCTACTTCAAGGCGCCCATGCACGCCCCCTTGCTTTACCCTGAGCACGACCTGTTCATACAGCACATGAAGCTCAAGAACACGCTGAGGTATCTGATGGGCGAGGGCATGATAACGCACCTTGGCATAGAATATTATGACTACTGGGGGACCGGAAAGGAATAATCATGCTCAAGAAAACAGGCATAGGCGTGCGCTTCCAGAAAGTGTTGGGCAATCTTTTCTCCTGCCTTCCGCTCTCGGCCAACCAAATCACGGTCTGCGCGCTCCTTCTCGCGCTTATTGGCTTCTATTTCGCTTATTTGCAGCAGCCGCTCGTTTCCCTTCTCTTTTTCATCCTGTCAGGCGCCACTGACGCCATTGACGGCGCGGTTGCGCGCGCAAGGAACGAGGTTTCCGCGCGCGGCGCCTACATAGACGGCATGATTGACAGGCTGGTGGAGTTCCTCTTTGCCTGCTCGTTCTTCTTCTACGCGCTTCCCCCGTTCATCCTGCCAACAGGAGCATGGATAATCTCCTTCCTGTTCTTCGGCTCATGCATGACGAGTTTTGCCACGGCTTATGCAGACCACCGCAAAGTCGCGGACGCGAAGAAAATCGCGCGCCAGCCCGGCATCCTCCCGCGCGCTGAAAGGCTCACAATCCTCTTTGCCGCGCTCGCGCTTGTCCCCTTCTGCCCAAGCTGCGCATCTTTCCTGCTCTTTTGCGGCGCGCTTCTGGCGGCAATAACGTTTGGGCAGAGGTTCGACTATTTTGCCGAATAAAGCCTGCTTCCTCTGAATAATGAAATAGGAAATGGAAAGAGCGGACGGTCAAGCCGTGTCGCCGCCGCCCTTCTTGACGGCGTCCTTTTCCCTGTCCTGGACAAGGTTCAAGTCGCTGTTGACCTGCGCGGACAGCACGCCCTGCTGCACAAAGGAAGTCTGCAAATCGGACGGGGAAACTGCTCCTGCGCCAGCCTTGTTCTGAATCTCTCGATTCAAAAAGTCGATAAATTTTTCATGCAAGCCAAGGCTGTCTATCAATTCCAGATATTCTTTTTTCTTACCGTCTCTTACCAACTGATCTGCCTTGTTTCGAGTGTTATTATCAGGTATATTTTGTTGGTTAAAGCTATATAGAAACTTTGCGTCCGTTTGTAAATACTCGTCCAAGCACGACAAAGTATTTTTTTCTACATATTCTGTCTTTATTTTATTTACATCACTTTTGCTCAAATTTCCCATCTTTTCTTGCTTATCTATATAATTAAACAATTCACGCGATGAAGCATTACTTCCTTTGCTTACTACAAGTTGAGATCCACCATCATCAACCATGGCAAAACCATTAGCAATTTTTATGTTGCAATTGTGTACATTTCCATTCTCATCCTTCATATTTGCAGTAATAGTGAATTCTTTTAGTTTGTTAAAACCCGCCAAATCCACAAAACTATTTGGGGGTGGCTGCGAAACGTCTTTTCTGTCCTTATCCTTATAATTAATTTTTATGTTTTCAAATCCAGACGCCTGGAGTGCTTTGACAAGCTTTCTGTTTGTATTCGTTTCTGTCACTGCAGTTGAAACTTTTTGAACTGGAGATTCTATCACAGGCGCTTCATTTATCACGGCTTTTGTTGTTTTTGTATTGTTATTCAACTCTGCAAAAACCATGCCGTCAACCCCTAATTCTTAGTAAACTTTTCATCTATACCTGCAGAAATTCCATCCCAATTATAGATAGGAATCGTTATAACTACTTTTTTTCCTTGCGGGGTAACTAACGTTTCGTCTCTCATTTCAACAACATCCTTTGCGCTTTTTTCAAATGTGGGCGCTTTCAGAATAACATCTTCCTTGAACATTTCTTTGTATGTATGTGCAAATTTCTTACCATTAATTCCGGTTTGTATGATGAGAAGGGTCGTTGGAGTAGTAGCAACAATGGATCCATCATCAGTCGCAAACATCGTACCCAACTGTGTAAAAATCTTCGTTCCATCCGATGCAAATACTGCTTTACCCCAAGTATCGTTCCCTTTTTCGAAATCTGGATTTGAGGTTATCAGCACCGACATTCCGTTCGCTTCAACAACAAAATATACTTTTTTTTCTCCGTTAATTACTCTAAACTGTTGCCACTTTATGCTATTGGTCGTTGCATCGAAAAGACCGTACTTTTCCAAAAACGCCTTAATATCTATGCTTGCGCTCCCATGCCGTCCATCCTTCTCAATGCCCCTGAATATCATCTGTCCGTTCTCAATCTCTATCCCATCGCACCACTTTTGGTTTGGATCAGGCCCCGGCTCCATATTCTTCCCACCAGCTGGCTTCGCGCGCGCAGCTACCATCCTGTTTCCTACCGTGTCGGGGCTGTCTTTTGCGGGAACGACATAGGTATTGGCGGCATTCGCACCCAATGGCAGGTCTTTGCCCGCGTTTGCCATCGTAATCTCAAACCGCTTGTCAGTTGGCTTGCTGGCCGGCGCGCTGGTGGTGTCCTGCGTATGCCCGCTCAAAGCAGTGAGCAATGCCCCGCCTGTGAAGAGCATGCCGAAGAACCTGCCGGTTTTCCTGGCCGCATGCCGGAATTTGCTATTGCTTTCTCTGCCCGTTCGCTTGCTTATGGTTTGCTTTTGATGCCTTAGCGTACTCATGTGTATAACTTCCTTGCCTCTCTCTGGCCAGCGGAGTATGTTATGCTGCGGGTGGTTTTTAATGGTTTGCCCCCGTAAAATCATGCTAAATAACTCATTTTTGGGAAAAAAGAGGGCGAAATCCGTGCAATATGTAAAAAATAAGACGAATTCCGTCTGCCTAGCCATTATTAACCTGAAGGGAAAAATAAGCGCATGAAAGTATGCATACTGGGCGTTGGCAAGATGGGGAGCGCGCTGGCAATGGGCATCGCCCGCGGGCCCTCCGGGGCGACTGCGCGCGGGAAAGGGGCAAGCCTCATGCTGTGCGACCATTCGCACGCAAAGGCGGCCGCGCTTGCGCGAAAGACAGGCGCGGGCGTGGCAAAAACCGCGAAAGAGGCCGTGGAGGGCGCGGACGCCATCATAATCGCGGTCAAGCCGGACGCGACTGCCGCGCTTCTGGAGGAAATACGAAAAGAGCTTGGCGAAACCCTCATAATCTCAGTTGTTGCCGGGCTTCCCCTTTCATACTTCAAAAAGCGCGTGCCGAGAAGCTGCCGCGTGGCGCTTATCATGCCCAACCTGGCGGTGCAGATAGGCAAGGGCGCCACGATGTATTTTGCCGAGTCGCACATGGATGCCAATGAAATCGAGGCGCTGCTGGCGCCTACCGGGCTTCTCATGCGGGCAAAAAAGGAGAGCGACATGGACACCGCATTCCTCCACAGCTCAGGCGTGGCGTTTTTCCTCGCGGCAATCGAGGGAATGGCAAAGGCGGGGGAAAGGCACGGCCTGGCATACTCTCAGGCGCTGGCACTGTCTGCAAAGGCGGCTGAAGGCGCAGGCGCGCTTGTCCTGGAAAAGGGCATCCGCCCGCTTGAGATTGAGGGCATGGTTTCCACCCAAAAAGGGATTACCATGCACGGCTTGCGCATATTGAGGGAAGCAAAAGTGAGGGAAAATTTCCACCGCGCAGCGCACGCAGTGATAAGGGAAGCGAAGCGCAGGAGAAGAAAGAATAGGTAACTATGGCAGAGCCTCAAAGTTTTTCGGCTCTGCTACCTAGCAAACCACGTCTGAAAACAGATGCAGGTTTGTCGAATTACTTTCGTGGTTTGCTATAAAAATCAGGATGGCAAAGGAATATTTATTGTCGTGGTGTATATCCCTTCCGAGTGCTTTCCCCTAAGCTTTACAAGCTCCTTTTCACCCATGCTTTCAAGGTGCAGCTCAAGCGCCTCTTTCAGGTTATCAAGAGCATTGCGAATTGTCTTGCCTTGCGACGCGACATCCAGCTTAGGACACCATGAAGTGAAGCCTCTGCCTTCTGGAAAAACGACAACCGAAATTGATAGGTTTTCCATGCGCCTCGCCTCAGCCCGCCCTTCTCAGCAGCATCTGCCTGCCTTTCTGCGTGAGCTTGTAGAAGACAAACTTCTTGCCAGGCTGAGCAATGCGCTCCACAAGCCCTGCCTCTGACAGCGCTGCAAGATGCTCAACCACCGATGCCTTGCTTTTGCCAAGCTTGGCGGAAATATCCGTGGGTATCTTGTCTGCAGAGGACAACTCTTCCATTATGCCTGCGCGCGTGGGGTTGTCCAGGAGCTTTTCAGCAGCGGCGTCAAGCATGGGCTCGTGCCTGCTTTGCAATATCAGGTATGATGCCACAAGCACGGCAAGGAAGGCGCCAAGCAGCTGCAGTACCTGCTCGGTGCCAATCTCCTGCTGCGCAGCGGCTGGCGCCAAAGGGGCTTCCAAGGATTTGCCGGTCGGCGCGCCGGCTATCGCCATCTCAGACCTCCCTCCCCAGGTGTCCTGCGAAGGCGCCGGAGCTGGCACTGTTACGCTCTCCCCTTCCCAAGCCCCGGCAGCATTGCAATATGCTTCCTGCCCTTTGGCTGGCGTTGGCATTGCGCCAATGTCGCAGGTGGTGTGCAGCCTCTCGTTTTGCACCAGCCAATTGATTTCCGAGGCAAGCGCTGCTTGGCCCCCATCCGCTCCAATAACAGAAACAGCCACCTTGCCATCCGATGAAAATGCAACAAGGGTGTAGTTGCCAAAATGCCCGCTCATCTCGATATTTTCAGGCAGGCTTGCCGAGCCTGTGGAAAACGAGGCAGAACTTGTGGCGTAGGCAAGCGGAAGCGCGAGCATGAGCAGCAGCACAAGCGATAATGGTTTTTTCATGGTTTAACCTGCGGAAATTGTCAATATAAATAGTTCGGTTTTTGTTCGGCGCTCCGAACAAAATCTGTCGAAAATCTTCGATTTTCTCCATCGGTTTTTGTTCGCCTTTTGTTTCGAGAGGGCGCGCTTTGTTGGGCGTCAAAAGAAAGTTATGGCTTTGCCAGCTTGATGTCCGCAGCAGTGACCGTCTTCCTTCCAGCGTGCTTTGCAAGCCTAAGCGCGCGCACCGAAATGTCAGTGCCGATTTTCTCAAGCGCCTCGGCAAGCTCCACAGCCGCGCCGTCGCTCACCCTGCGCGCGCCTGCCTCGCGAATCAGCTTTTCCACAGGCGCTTTGGGAAGTATCATGCAATCACCAATCGATGCAGGGCGGCACAGCATGCCGGTGCATCACTGCTTTTCCTTGCGGGCATTGCGCCCGCCTGCCACTGGCATACTGCTCCCCTCAAGTAAATAAACCCTGCGCCCCATTTTCCTGCCATGGCGCCATCATTCCTGCGCGAGGGCATTGTGCCCCGCGCCTACCAGTCCGCCATCGCCTCCTCGGCCCTTGCGCGCGGCAACACTTTAGTGGTGCTTCCCACAGGGCTTGGAAAGACCCTCGTGGCATTCCTCGTGATGGAAGGCAGGCTGCAGGAAGGGCGTGCGGTCTTCCTCGCCCCCACCAAGCCCCTGGTGCGCCAGCACCACAGGACATTTTTGGAGATGACAAATTTCCCGGAGGAGGACACCGCGCTTATCACCGGCGAAATCCCCCCGAAAAAGCGCGAGGAGATGTGGAGGAGGAAAGCGTGCTTCTCCACCCCCCAGACGCTCCAGAACGACCTGAAAAAAGGCAGGGCGGATGCCGGCATATCCCTCTGCGTGGTGGACGAGGCGCACCGCGCGGTCGGGAGTTACGCCTACACATACGTCTCATCGGAATGCGCAAAAGCCGGCGCGCTGGTTCTTGGGCTTACTGCATCGCCGGGCGGCAACAAGGCAAGGATTGAGGAGATAGTGCGGGTGCTGGGCATAAAAAACATAGAAATACGCACCGCGGAGGACGCGGATGTCCTGCCCTACATGATGCCCCTCGATGTCACGTACATCCATGTTCCTTTGGGAAAAAGCTTCACCGCAGCGCGCCTCCTTCTCGAGGAGATGCTCCACGAGCTTGCGGAGCGCCTGTCCGCGTTCGGCATGCATGTGCCTTTCCGCTCCAAGCGGGCACTCGTCGAGCTTCGCGCAAAAATCCTGCGCATGAACGAGAAAAGCCGCTACACCGCCCTTTCCTTCTATGCCTCGGTCTTCAACATAAGCCACATGCTGGAGCTCATCGAGACGCAGGGCCCAGCGCCTTTCCTTTCCTATGTGAAAAAGATGGAGGCGCGACCGGACACCAAGGCAAGGCACAGGATATTCGCCGACAGGCGCTTTGCCGAGGCGGTGAGGATTTGCGAGGCTGCCGAGGCGCACCCCAAGCTGGAGAAACTGGCCGAGCTCCTTTCCGCCCCCTCCGCTGCAAACGAGAAAACCCTGGTGTTTGCGCAATACCGCGACTCCGTGAAGGCGATTGTCGAGTATCTCCGCGCCAAGGGGTTTTCAGCGGAGCGCTTCGTGGGCAAGAAGGAAGGCGTCACCGCGGAGGAGCAGCGAAGGACGATAGAAAGGTTCGCGCGCGGGGAATTCTCGGTGATGGCAGCCACCTCCATCGGCGAGGAAGGGCTTGACATCCCTTCGGTGGACACCGTGGTCTTCTTCGAGCCGATACCTTCGGAAATCCGCTCGATACAGCGGCGCGGCAGGGCAGGAAGGCTGCGCGCAGGGAAGGTGGTGGTGCTGGTGGCAGTCGGCACGCGCGACGAGGGGCATTTGCACTCTTCAAGGAAGAAGGAGGAGAACATGAAAAAAATAGTGGGGAGGATGAAGAGGCAGTTCGCGCATTCCTCAGTGCAGGCGCCTGCTCGTGATGCCGGCTTGCCGTCGCCGAATGCCGCTTCAGGCGCCGATAAGGGAAAGAAAAAAAGGAAGGCGGAGGAGGAGCAGAAAAAAATCACGGATTTTTGATTGCGGCCGCCTGCCGCTTCAGTTTTGGCAGGGAAATGCCAAGCGCGCTTCTGAACCTCCGGCACCGCAGCATCCTGTTTTTTGCTGCAGCTTCGTTTGCAAAGCTTTCCAGCTCATCAAGGCTTGGCAGCCGTTTTTCCCTGCCTGCAAAATCGCCGATGAGCCCTGCCGCCTTCCTGGCACTGCGCGTAAACGTGATTTCACAGCCCCTGTGCTCCACTTTCCTTTCCCTTCGTATCGTCTCAAGAAGCGGCGGCAGCGCTTCAATTGGCGAGTTTCCCAGGTAATCTTTTACAAACGCATTTGTCCATCCTGGCGACCAGGCCCTCTTTTTTCCTCCCGTGCAGTCTGCGGGAGAAAGGTCATCCCTCATCAGGGCATTGTAGTCCGGCTTATCGTCCATCCTCTCACCTTCCCATGTCCATGGCGTGTTATGCCCGCCCCCATTTATATAGTTTTTTCACACGGGCAAACATGTATCGGTGATGGCGCAGCCACTGACGAACCTCGGTGCGGGAGCCACTTGCCTTCAGGCAGTGGAGGAGCACCGAGGCGCGTGGCTCCCCCTTCTGTTCCAGAAGCCTCGACCTTCAGGCCGAGGTTCGTCACTGCTCCTTTTAATCCTATTTTGCCTTTCTCCTTCCATGGAGCAGCAGAAATGGCATTCCCTTCAGATTGAGGCTGTCTTTCGCGAGCTGGGGTCGGGGCATGCAGGATTGGATGAGGGCGAGGCAAGGGAACGCCTTGGGCAAGCCGGGGAGAACAAGCTGGTCGTCATGAAGCGCGACCCCTGGTACGCCATGCTCCTGAAGCAGTTCAAGTCCCTTCCCATACTCATGCTCATTGCCGCTGCGGCAATCTCGTTCGCGATTGGCCTGACGGTGGACTCAAAGAAGCTCATCGATGGCACGGCAATCACGGTCGCCATACTGCTTGCGGTGTTCTTCGGTTTTTTCCAGGAATATAAGGCTGAGAAGGCAATGGAGGCGCTCAAGCGCATGGTGGTGCAGAAGTGCGTGGCGGTGCGCGCCGGAAAGGACGTGCTGATAGAGTCGACTTTGCTTGTGCCCGGCGACGTGGTGGTGCTTGAGGAAGGCAGCCGCGTGCCTGCGGACATCCGAATCCTCGAGTCCGCCAACCTTGCATGCGACCAGTCCATGCTCACGGGCGAGTCGCGGCCAAGCGCCAAGGAGCCTTGCGCCCTTTTGCAGGCCACCGTGCTTTCAGAGAGGAAAAATCTCCTTTTCTCAGGCACCGTCATAGTGCGCGGGCATTGCCGCGGCATAGTGGTGGAGACCGGGATGCGCACGGAGTTCGGCAAAATCGTGGGTTTTGTGGGGCAGGCCGAGGACAAGGAGACCGTGCTCCAGAGGAACCTGTCCGGGCTTTCGAAAAATTTGGGCTATGCCGGCATCGCGCTTGCGGCGCTGTTCTTTGCCATCGGCGTTTGGCGCGGCGAGACGGCCATGTCCATGTTCGTGGTGGCAGTCACGCTCGCAGTGGCTGTGATTCCCGAAGGGCTTCCCACGGTGCTTGCAATCACGCTCGCCATCGGCGTCCAGAAGATGGCGCGGAAAAACGCCATAGTGCGCAAGATGGCCTCGGTCGAGACCTTGGGCTCTGCAACCGTCATCTGCACCGACAAGACAGGCACGATAACGCAGAACAGGATGGCAGTGCAGGAAATCGTGCTTGCCGAAAAGGCATACGGCATAGGCAGCGGCTCCATTCCCCGCTCCACGTTCGAGAACGACCTTGTTTTCCGCCGTGCAGTCGAGGTCATGTCCCTTTGCAACAACGCAGTCATCCTGGAGGAAAACGGGGGGGAGGCGCTGTCTGGCGACCCCACCGAAACAGCGCTCCTTGCAGCGGTGTTTTCATGCTGCGGGGGCGAGCGGCCTGCAAGGTCGTCCCACGGGCAGGTGGCTGAAATCCCGTTCGACTCGGACCGCAAGATGATGAGCTCGGTGCGCCTGTACGGCAACAAAAGGATGGCGTTCGTGAAGGGAGCGCCGGAGCAAATCTTCCGGCACTGCAAAAAGATCATGCTCAGGGGCGGCGAGGCGGCTTTCTCCCCCAAATGGCGCAGGAAAATGGCCGACGAGGCGCAGTCCATGGGCAACGACGGCATGCGCACGCTTGCGCTTGCCTGCCGGATTGTGGGGAAGAAGGAAAAGTACACGCCCCAGAATACCGAGCGCGGCTTGGTGCTTGTCGGGCTCGTGGCAATGGAGGACCCGCCGCGCCTTGAGGTGCCCCACGCAATCGGCCTTTGCAAGTCGGCGGGCATACGGGTGGTGATGCTCACCGGGGATTCGCTTCCCACTGCATGCACAATCGCCTCCAAGGTCGGGCTTTTCTCTCCCGGGCAAAAGGCATACGACAGCGCCGAGCTCGAGGGAATGTCGGATGAGGAGCTTCGCCGCGCGATTTATTCCTCCACCGTGTTCGCCCGCGTGACGCCCGAGCAGAAGTACAGGATAGTGGCAGCGTTCATGAAATGCGGCGAAGTGGTGGCGGTCACGGGGGACGGGGTGAACGATGCGCCCGCCATCCGCAAGGCGGACATAGGCATCGCGATGGGGATATCGGGCACCGATGTCACAAAGGAAGTGTCCGACATCGTGCTTACCGACGACAATTTTGTCTCGATAATGCATGCGGTGCGCTATGGCAGGACGACTTTCAACAACATAAAGTCATTTGTGCGCTACCAGATTTCCACGAACGTGGCGGCGCTCCTCCTCATGTTCGGCACCCCTGCGCTCGGGCTTCCAATCCCCCTTTTTCCCCTCCAGATACTCTGGATAAACATCATGGTGGACGGCCCGCCCGCGCTCGCGCTTGGCGCCGAGCCCCCCAAGCACACCGAGATGGACATCCCCCCCCGCAGCCCCAAGGAGAGGTTCCTGGGCAAAAACCTCATCACATCCATCCTATTCCTGGGAGCCCTGATGGCGGCAATAGCATTCACAGCATTCTCCTACTACCAGTCGTTTGCGCCGGAAAAGTCGTACACCGCGGTGTTCACGCTTTTTGTCTTCCTCCAGCTTGCAAACTCGCTCAACTGCCGCTCGGGCAAGCATTCCGTATTCACGCGCTTTTTCGGCAACCCCTACCTGCTCGCAGCCATCGCGGTATCGGTTGCGCTGCAGCTCGCCATCGTCTACTACTCTCCCCTTGAGGAGGTTTTCAAGACCGTGCCCCTCGCGGCGGGAGACCTTGCGCTTCTCGCAGCCGCATCGTCCGTGCTGATTGTTGCCGAGGAAATGAAAAAGAGGTTCCTGCCGGACACCACGTCGTATTGAGCGCCGCGCGCCTGGCACGCTGCAATCCGCGTTTTGACCATTTATTATAAAAACTGGATGCCATATATTCTCACACAAGGTGGTATCGATGTTTGTCTTGCAGACACAGGCTTGGAAAACGAAAGGGATTGAAGCAGCATATAAGGAAATAAACAAAGCGAAAGAGCAGATGCAGGCGCAAGAGGGTAAAAAAGCTAATGTGGGCTTTGCGAAACTCATCGTTGAGCTATTTGCCAAGGAAATGAAGGAACTTGATGCGAATATACACTGGGAGCCCACAGCCGCAGATAAAAAGAGGGACCCTATGGGGTATGGAATGTACAATCAGTTTCGGAAAGTCGTCTTCGATTCTTTCTGGGGGCTAGCCATGGAAAAGGGTCCCAAGAACAAGCAATTTTGGCTCGACCGCGTAAACGAGGTTAATACCGCTTTCCAGGACCTGCAAACGAACATCGACGGCAAAAAACGCGAATCTGGCTTTCTTTCTACAGTTGATAATGATGCCCATATGGCTAAGCAGGATATAGTCGCAATGTCCCTGGGCTACGGGATGCGCACCATCGCCTATGTGAATGCGCAGTTCGTCGAAAAACCATTCTCCCTTGATACAATACCTGTCAAAAAATAAGGACGGGGCAATTGATAGGGCGCCTCAAGCTTACGCCTGCGCCATCACAAGCCCGCCAAAGCCCCCCTGCACGGGGCTGTGTCACTTTTTCTCCATCCTGCCAAGCAAGGCGCGCGCCTTCTCCATTATTTCCTTCCCGCCAAGCGGCACCACGACCGCGCCCTCGTTGGGCTGGCCGTAGACAAGCGTGCCCTGCTTTGCGTGCGCCATCACAAGAAGCGAGGACAGGTCATCCTCGCCAGCCACCATCACCGCGCCTTTCCCGTTCTCCAGCACGCGCAGGACGGCAATTTCAAGCTCGTCGGATATCATGCCCGCGCCCGAGAGCACAACAAACGCGCTTTTGGCGTGCAAGGCGAGCTTTTTCTTCATCCCAACGGATATTTCCTCTCGTTTTATCTTGAAGTCGAAAATCAGTATGTCAGGCGCGATGCCTGCGTCAATGAGGTCCGTTGCGCACTGGTCCCCCACGCTGATAAGCGGGCGCGCTGCCAACCTGGCGGCCTCCATGGCGGTGCTTCCGCCAAAAACAGTGCCGAACGGCTTTCTCACGCCTTCGCGCATCTTCTCGGGCAGAATAAGCATTTGATTACTCCAGCAATTTGCTTGTGCCGTCCTGCTTTCCCACAATGACCGCAACATTCCTCGAGGTGAAAATCCCGTTGTCCACCACGCCGGGAAGCGGCATGATGCCCTTTTCCAGCGCAGATGGGTCTGGTATTTTTTTGAAGTCCGCATGCAGTATGAAATTCCCGTTGTCAGACACGAACTTCCTGCCCCCGTCGACTCGCGTGGGCGCGGATGATGCGCCCATGCCCACAAGCTCGCGCCTCACGTGCTCCTCGGACATGGGTATTACCTCAACCGGCACGATGCCGGAAAGCGCCTTGACGAGCTTGTTCTCGCCAACCAAAACGTAGAATCGCCGCGCGCGGTAATCCACTATCTTCTCGCGCACCAGCGCGCCGCCAAGCCCCTTTATGAGGTTGAATTTCGGGTCCACCTGGTCCGCCCCGTCGAATGCGGCATCCAGGGAGTCTATATTGGAAAATTCCACGAGCTTGAGCCCCAGCTTTTTTGCCTGCTCCTCGGACGCGCGGGAGGTGGCAACGCATGTCAGGTCCAAGTCGTCTTCCTTGTTCCTCTTCCCCAGCAGGTCTATGAAAACCGCTGCCGTGCTTCCGGTGCCCAGCCCGATGGACATTCCCCTCGTCACGAATTCCAGCGCCTTCCTCGCGCAGGCGAGTTTTGAGTTGTCTGCCATGGAAGGGAATAAGCCGCGAGCATTTTTATTCCTGCCTTCCCCTCAGATTGCCCGAAGGATGTCCGCCTTGGTGATGATGCCTGCAATCTCCCCCTTTTCCAGGACAAGCACCGCGGGGTGGTGGCGGAGAAGGGATGCCACCGATGATATCGGGGTGGACGGGAGCACGTTCGGGAAAGCCTCGTCCATCACCTCGGAAACCCTGGTTTTTGCAATGTCCTTCCTTTCCGAAAAGCAGGCCAGTATGGACGCCTCGGTGAGGCTTCCCACCACGCGCCCCGCTTCCACCACGGGAAGCTGGGAAATGGAAAGCTTCCTCATGGCTGCGGATGCGGCGTGGAGCGTGTCGGAAGGCGCCACGGATTTTATGCCGGCGTGCATAATCTCGCGCGCCGTCCTCTCGCCGGAAAGGGACGCGCGCTCCAGCGCCTCAAGCAGCGCCTTTATCTTCGAGTAGGCGGCATCCACGCTGCCTGATTCCACCTTTGCCACAAGGGACTGGGAAACCCCAGCCATCTTTGCAAGCTGGTGCTGCGTGAGGCCGAGCCTCCTCCTCTCCTTGCCTATGAATGATGCCTCTTCCATGGGAAGAATACCTCGCCAGCATTTTTATTCTTATCCGAATTTGCTCAGAGGCGCCCCCTGCCCTCCAGGCGCTCAAGGCTGGCCATGTTGTGCTTTATTATCATCGCGCCGTCGCCGCCATCCAGGAGCCTCTCCGCCCTCCTGAAAAGCTCAAGCGCGCGCCGCCTTTCCCCCTCGGGCTCCAAAAGCAGGGCAAGCTGGTTGATGGCGATTGCGTTTTTCGGGTCCTTTTCAATGGCAAGGGAATAGAAATATTTGGCAAACAGCCGCGACTCCACTGACGAACCTCGGTGCGGGAGCCACTTGCCTTCAGGCAGTGGAGGAGCACCGAGGCGCGTGGCTCCCCCTTCTGTTCCAGAAGCCTCGGCCTTCAGGCCGAGGTTCGTCACAGCGCGCCCGTTAACCGACTTCATCCATCTCTCCACATGCCTGTCTCCCAGCTCCCTCAGGCGCCTCGAAAGCATCTCGGGGGTTGAAACATCTATTCTCTGTTTTATTTGCATGGCATTGCTTGCATTATTCCTTATATATAAATAAAGTTGAGAGAATTATTCATATAAGAATAACAACTAGGTTCCAAGCAGCGCGCCAATCATTTCATCTGCCCGTAAAAATCAAGCAACGACAGCTCGCGCTCAATGTCGCCAAGCCGTATGATTGTCCGAAGAAGCTCATTGTACGCTTGGGAGGTGCTTTCCTTTGGGACTTTCTCCCTAATGCCGGCAAGTTCCCCCCTTATTTTTTCCAGCTTCTCTTTCGCCTTCCCGCCAGGGTCGACGTTTATCGTTTCCGCTCGTGTGGAAATCCTGCTCAATGCGCCGGCAACCTCGCTTCTCAGTGTGTTGAAACACCAGCCGCCCTGCAATGCCATCTTTGCCATGCAAACTCTCCCAAGCACACATTATCTGCAGAACGTATTTTAATGCATGCGCAAGCCTGGCGCCTTGGCACGGCTGACCTGAATTTCTCGCTTATTAGGTATGCTATGCCTACCTAACTCTAGTTTTTCTCTCGGAAATGACATTTTACTGTACTGATGGTATTATTAATTAGCATACCTAATTAGGTATGCTATGGCACACCGTGTTTACAAA
>JAPLWX010000045.1 GCA_026396415.1 Microcaldota archaeon | reverse complement strand
GAAATCAATCGAATGGGCTTGAAGGAATTGGCATCCATTCTCTCTGGAGCAACATTGCAGGAGAGCCGTATGCCTTAATAGGGCACGTACGGTTCGATGAGGAGGGTAGGAGGGCGACCTCCTGCCTTTACTCTACTAGAACGAAAACAGTGGCGGGAGAATCGAACTCGCTTTCGGCGTCAAGCCCTGTTTGTGATGTGTGGATAGCTTACCATATAGATATATTTATAAACACATTTACCATTATCAAATACGGTATATTTATGTCTGTCTCACGCCAAAAAAAGTCTTCTCACGGCATCAGTGGCAATGCCGAGCCTTTCAGCGAGCAAAAGGGAACGGCAATTATTCAGGCTCAAACTGCAAAAATTGAGAAGCTTCTCGCACTTAGAAACGAAGTTTATGCCATCGACCCCAAAGCCATCAGCAAAAAGGATATATCAAAGATTGCCGAATATGCACTTGGATTGTGTGGATTGACAATGGATGAGCGGAAAGCTGTTGTTTTTGCAAACGAGGCAATTGTAAATAAACGCCCGGCAAACCAGATATCAAGTCCAGAAGACAGCAAAGACGTTGACGAAGAAACAGCACTGCAAAACATCCACTACAGAAAATGGGAAGTCGTTGATGAGGGTAAAGGCAACGGCTATAATTCGTTCTGTGGATATCACTGGTACTCGCCATCTCCAAAAGTAAAACTTCTCGCAATGATATACATATTTGAAACAAATTTCTACCGAGAGATAGCCATTGATTGCAATGTAATTGGTTCGGAGGAATATTACAAATTAGGCAATGTTGTAGGTAGCCCGGAATCGGCTACTCGGTTATTCTTTAGCGCGCTTGCATTAGAAATTATCAATTCAAAGGACCTCAAAAAAGAAAATCTTCGAGAAAAAGATTTTGACTGCATGTTTGCTCTTAATCATTGCGAGCGAAGAATTAATCCAGAAAGGTATCAGCTTGGTTATGATGCTGCGGCAAATCTGAGTACCCCCTATTTTCAGGAAATGTACTCCCGCCTTGATTCAATCAAAGAACAAGCACAAAAGATTCTTGAGTCTTGATATTTGGTTCATCAGTGCGGGGCTTTTAATGTCGTAGCTCCTCCAAAGTTGAACAGTTTGTGCGATTCTCGGCGGGGGCTAAGCTTCGCTTAGCCAGCCCGCCGTTTTGCGCTCTGGCGCAAAATCTCGCCCGCTTCGCGGTCGATCTCGGCGGGGGCTCTCACCGCGGTTCGAGCCCCCGCTTTTGAGCCTGCGGGCTCAAAATCTGTCGCAGAGCTGGCGCTCCGCTCCATCGGCGGGGCTTTCCGCCCGGCTTCCTTGCGCAAGCAATAATAACCTCCCCTCCGCTTCCATTGCGCGGGTGATGCGATGGAGATTATACACGTGCTTATGGCCGAGCACCGCGTGATTGAGCGGATGGTCGCGCTTATGAAAAAGGAGCTTGGCAACGAGGCGCTTTCAAGCTCAGCCAACCAGGCATTCATCTACGCAGCAGTCGACTTCTTCAAGAACTATGCCGACACCACGCACCATGGCAAGGAGGAGGGGATACTTTTCAAGTCCCTCGAGGCAAAGCCGCTTTCGCCCGAGCACAGGTCTGTGATGGACCAGCTGGTGAACGAGCACAGGATTGCGCGCGAGGAGGTCAAAGGGCTATACGAATCCGCGCAGCGCTACGAGCGGGGCGACCTGGATGCAATCGCGCACATCTCCGCCCACCTCAAGAGGCTGACAGACCTTTACCCTCCGCACATAGCGCTTGAGGACAGGCACTTCTTCCTGCCGGCAATGGAATACTTCTCGCCGGAAGAAAGGGGGCAGATGCTCGATGATGCCTATGACCACGATGCAGACATGGCGCACAGGAAATACGTGGATATGGTGCTGCGCTACGAGGAAAAATAACCCTCATCCGCGCCTGCGCCTCCCAAGCTCGCGCTCAAGGTCGGCAAGCGCAATGCCCCTTGCCCGCACTGCCACAAGCGCGTGATAGAGCAAGTCGCACGCCTCCCAGATTATCTCGCGCCTGCCCTTTTCCTCAAGCGCCTCTGCAAGCTCTTCGCTCTCCTCGCGCAGCTTGGCAACCGCAAGCTTCCTGCTGGACGCAAGCTTTACAGTGTAGGTGCCAGGGGTTTTTTCCGATATCCTGCCGGCAATGAGCGCATCAAGCGAGGATAGGGGAAAGCGGCTTTCCTTCCTGCCAAACTTTTGCACAAAGCAGCTTTTCCTTCCCATGTGGCAGGCATTTCCCTCTCCCAACACCTCCACGCTGTAAAGAAGCGCGTCATTGTCGCAGTCCGCGCCAACAAAAAGCACGCGCATGGCGTTTCCAGATGTTTCGCCCTTCCTCCAAAGCGAATTCCTTGAGCGGCTGAAAAACCATGCCTTGCCGCTCCCAAGGGTGCGAAGCAGCGCCTCCCTGCTCGCATAGGCAAGCATGAGAACCTCGCCAGTAGCGGCGCTTTCCACCACCACCGGCACCAGCCCCTCCTTCGAATAACGGATGCTTGACGCAAATGCCGCAGCCTTTTTTTTCGAAGCAAGCCCCATCATATCCTCACCTCAACCCCTCTTTGCAAAAGCTCCCTCTTGCAGCCTTTCACCGTGATTTTGCCAAAGTGGAAAATGCTCGCAGCAAGCGCGCCTGATGCCTCGGTTTTCTGGAAAACCTCCGCAATGTCGTCAACAGAGGAGCAGCCGCCCGAGGCAATCACCGGAAGGCTTGTCGCAGCGCAGGCGGCATTGAGCATCCCAATGTCAAACCCCTGCCCTGTGCCGTCCCTGTCAATGGATGTCAAGAGTATCTCGCCCGCTCCCTGCTTCTCGGTTTCGCGCAGCCAATCAGCCATCTTCCATCTCGTCTTTTCCCTGCCAGCGCGCGCATAGCAATAGTAATCCCCCCCTTCAAGCTTGGCATCAACTGCCACCACCACTGCCTGCGAGCCGAATTCCCTGGCGCATTTTGCTATCAGCCCCGGGTTTTCCAGCGCAGCGGTGTTGACGGCGCACTGGTCCGCCCCTCTCTTTATGCGCTGCTCGAAATCAGAAAATGTGCGCACCCCTCCGCCCACGCAGAGCGGTATGGAGCATGCGGCTGCGACATCCGATATTGCACCGAGGAAAGTACCTCGCGCCTGCACAGTGGCCCCGATGTCAAGAAGCACCAACTCGTCGGCATCCTGGTACTTCCCGGCAAGCTCCACAGGGTCGCCTGCGAAGCGAAGCTGCTGGAATTTAGTGCCCTTGAGCACCACCACCCTGCCGTTCCTGACATCGCAGTCAAGGCACGGGATTATCCTTTTCGCTAGTGTTGCAACTCGCTTGCGCTCATTGCAACAGCAGTCAAAATCCCTCTTCAGATTTTGCCTAAGCATAACCACTCCCCCATTCTAATTTTTCTGTCGTACAGCGCCCGTCCCACTATCGCCCCGTCCGCGCCAAGCGAGATTGCGGATTTCACGTCATCAGGGCTGCGCATGCCGCCAGCAAGCAAAATGGGCATGCGCGAAAGCGCACGCGCCCTTTTCAGAAGCGAAAAGTTTGGCCCGCTGCCCATGCCATCCGCATCAACAGAGCTGATTATCATCCCTCCCACGCCGCAGGACTCTGCAAGCCCCATTGCCTCTTTCAAGCCAAGCGAAGCGCTCTCCTTCCATCCCCTCACCATCATCCTTGGCGGCTTTCCTGAAAAATCAAGGGATGCCCAAACCCTGTCGCTGCCGAATTCCTCGGAGCACTTCCTCACAATCTCCGGCGAGGAAACAAGCGCAGTTCCCACCACCACGCGGCGTGCCCCGCAATCAAGCGCCTTTTTCGCAGCCTCGAAGCTTCTGATGCCGCCAGCCCATTGTATGCTGAGCCGCGGGCAGGCAAAGGCAATCTTCCTAAGGAGCGCAATCTGGCTTCCCCTCCCAAACACGGCATCCATGTCCACGATGTGGATGAGCCCGAAGCCCGCCTTTTCATATTTCCTCGCAAGCGCAAGCGGACTTCCAAAAAACTCCTCAGTGCCAATCCGTCCCTGCCGCAGCCTTACTGCGCGGCCGCCCATTATGTCCATTGAAGGCACGGCGGCATTTCCGCTGCTGCACAACCTGATAAAATTCCCAATCAGCCTCTGCCCAGCCCTGCCGCTTTTCTCAGGGTGGAACTGCACGCCCCAGAAATTCCCCCCGCGCACAGCCGATGCAAACCTCTGCCCGTATTCTGTGCTGCAAAGCACCGCGCCCCTGCTTTTCGGGAACGCGGCGAAGCTGTTTGCAAAGTAAAAATATTCGCCATCGGCAATTCCCGCGAACAGCGGATCCTGCCGTTCAATTTTGACGCGGTTCCAGCCAAGCTGGGGAAGGCGCACCTTGCCATTTATTTTTTGCACTTTTCCGGCTATTGTTCCCAGCCCCTTTGTTTTTGGCGATTCCTCGCTTGATTCAAAGAGCGCCTGCATGCCAAGGCATATGCAAAGCACGGGCACGGATATCTTTTCGATGCCCCCTGCCCCGCCAAGCGCAGCCATGATTTTCGGAACAGTGGAGAACGAGCCCACTCCCGGAATCACCAGCCCGTCATAGCCGCCTGCCCCGTCGAGCCTTCGGACAGCTTTGACTTCTGCGCCTGCGCGCCGGAATGCGTTTGCCACCGAAGTAACATTTCCGGCAGCCCCGCAGTCAAGTATGGCAATCATGGAACCGCCGCGCAGCATGCATGTCATGGAATCACCTTCTCGAGCGGCATCACAAGCATGTCCTTGCCGCCTGCAAGCTTCACGCGGCGCACAAGCGAGGGGAGCTGCCTCGCCTCCACCACTGTCTGTATCGCCCACTCGCCTTTTTTCGCAAGCCTCATGAGCGTCGGGCTTTCCATGGAGGGAAGCACGCCCAGAATCCTTTGCAGCTTTGCATCTGATGGCGCATTGAGCACCAGGTATTTCAGGCTGCGCGCGCGCAGCACGCCCGCAAGCGAAAGCGCCATCTCCTGCAGGAGTTCCTCTTTTGCCTTCTCTTTCTTCCCGGCTGCCACAAGAAAAGCGGACGAGGCCGACAGCGTGCCGATTTTCCTAAGCCTGTTTGCGCGAAGCGTCCTGCCTGTCTGCACGTGGTCTATCACCGCATCGGCAAGATTTGCGGCAGGCGCTATTTCTGTCGCGCCGGAAAGCTCCAGTATCTCGGCCTTCACGCTTTCCGCCTTCAGGTACCTGCGCGCAGTGGCAGGCAGCTTGGTGGCAATCCTCTTGCCCTCCAAGTCGCGCACCGACTTTGCTTTCGATGCCTCGGGCACTGCAAGTGCAATGATGCACTCTCCGAATCCCAAGTCCAGCACGCGCCTTGCCCCTGAGCCTGTCTCGTCCAGCATGTCCGAGCCGGTAATGCCTGCATAAGCCGCCCCGCTATCCACATACTTAGGCACGTCCTGCGCGCGCACGAACAGGTATTCCACCCTGCTGTCCTCGCAGCGCGCGCAAAGCGTGTCCTGCGGGCTGTCCAGCGCCGCAAAGCCGGCGCGCGCAAGCAAGGAAAGCGCAGGCTGGCAAAGCACTCCCTTGTTCGGCACTGCAATCCTGATTTCCTTCTCCATCAAATCAACCCCTTTGTCGATGGCAGGCGCCTGCCCGCCCTTTCCCTCGCCTCGCACGCCCCTGACGCCGCGCGCGCAAACCCCTTGAAAATCCCCTCGCACTTGTGGTGGTCGTTGCCGTCATAGAGCAGCCGCACGCACACATTGCAGCGCGCGCCCTGGCAAAAGCCCGCGAAGAATTCCTTCACAAGGTCGGACTGCATTCCGCCTATGAATTCCCTCCGGAACTTCGCGTCGAATGTCAGCGCGCTCCTGCCCCCGAAATCGACCGACACGAGCGAAAGCGCCTCGTCCATGGGAAAGGCAAAGCAGCCTGCGCGCGCAATCCCCCTCTTGCCGCCAAGCGCGGATGCGAATGCCCCTCCGAGCGCAATGCCGACGTCCTCCACAAGGTGGTGCTGGTCCACTTCCAGGTCCCCCCTTGCAGCAAGCGACAGGTCAAACAGCCCGTGCTTTGCAAACGCGGTGAGCATGTGGTCGAAAAACCCGATTCCCGTGCCCACGCTGCTCCTGCCGCTGCCGTCAATGCAAAGCCGGAGCGAGATTTGCGTCTCCTTTGTTTTCCTCCTGATTTTCGCGCACCGTTTTGCATTCTTCATATGAACAGCCCCCTTATCGCATCATTCACATTCGCATATCTTGCCGCCTCCCTCTCCCTCGCCTTCCCCTTCCCAATGGCAACAAATGCGCAGCCTGCCCTTGCGGCAGCCTCGCAGTCATCCGCGGAATCGCCGATGTAAACAGGCAGCCTTGCGCCAAGCATCTTTTTCGCAAGGAGAAGCGGGGCGGGCGACGGCTTGCCCTGCGCAGTGTCCTCCATTGCCACAAGCGGCGTGCTTTTCGGCAGCCCAAGCAAAGCCAAGGCAATCTTTGCCTCATTCCTTGGCCTTGCAGTGACGATTCCAACCCTCTTCCCGATTTTCCGCAGAAGCGCAGCCTGCAGCAGCGGCTTTTCATTTCTCATCAGCCCTTCCCCCCTCCTGCCAAAATACAGGTTCTGGAAAATCGGCACCACTTCCTCCCTGCACGAGCGCACGCCCATCCTGCGAAGCACCTCCACCGTGGCATCCCAGTCATTGTTCATCCCAGGCATGCGCTTCACCTGCCCCACAACGCGCATCTGCACCGGCTTGCCGGAAATCCGCCCGGCTGTTTCCCTTATCGCCTCGTTGTAGGAGCGCGAGACGTCCACAAGCGTCCCATCGATGTCAAAAAGCACGGCATCCGCTGCCGCCCCAAGCAGGCTTTGCAGTAAATAATCGTTCTCCTTCCGGGTGCAGACGGTCGCCCTCAATGCGTTTGGCACAAGCCCTGCCCTGTCCCGCACCAGCACGCCGTATTTCGCCGCCAGCCTCTTCTGCACCTGCCGTGCATCCACCCCGTCCGGCAGGGAAAACAGCACGAAATTCGCGTCAGACGGGTATGCCACCATTCCAAGCGCGCGCAACCCTGCGCCAAGCCTTTCCCTTTCGCGCACGGTTTCCTGCACGCATTTCCTCACCATGCCAATCTTGCCAAACGCGCCAAGCGCAGCCATAAGGGAAAGCGAATTGACATTGTAGGGGAGCTTCACTTTTTGCAGGAGGCGGATTATCTCCGGCGAGGTTATGCAATACCCCAGCCTCGCGCCTGCCAGCGCCCATGCCTTGGAAAACGTGCGCAGCACCACCACGTTCGGATAGCGGCGCGCCTGCCCTGCAAAGCTCCTGCCTGCAAACTCCGCATACGCCTCGTCCACCACCAGCACTGCCTTCGCTTTTTTTGCAATCTTCCCAAGGCGCGCGAAATCAAGCAGGTTGCCGGTCGGGTTGTTGGGCGAGCAGGCGAATATGAGCTTGGGCCTGCTGCGCTTCACTGCGGCAAGAATCGCTTTCACATCCGGCTGGAAACTCCCATCCAGCCTCACGCCTATTGCCGAGACTCCGTTCGCTTCGGCGCATATCCTGTACATGGAATAGGCGGGCTCAAGCACAAGCACGCTGTCCTTTCCCTGCGCGCAAAACACCCGTATCAGGATGTCGATTGCCTCGTCGCTGCCATTGAAAACAAGCACGTTGCCGCGCGGCACATTGCAATAGGCGGCAATCTTTTTGGCAAGCCCGCCCGCCTGCGGGTCGGGGTACCTGTTCAGCCCATTGCCAAACAGGTCGCATGCATTTTCATTCAGGTCCGCGAGCCTCAGCCCTTTCCCCTCAGCGGCATCGCGGTCGCTGATGTACGGCGCAATGCCCGCCAGCTCCGGCCGTGCCAGCCCCTCAATCCAGCTTTTCATATTCTCCCCCGTTTTCCCTGGCTTCTGCAGCCCTCGCGTGCGCCTCCAGGCCTTCCATCCTTGCAAGGAGCGCCGCTGTACCTGCAAGCCTTTTCTGCGCAGCCTTCTCCAGCCTTTCAACATACATCCATTTCCCGAACGTCTGTACGCTCACCCCTCCCCACGCCCTTGCCGCTGAATTCGTAGGCAGTATGTGGTTGCCCCCGCTCATGCCATAGTCGCAAAACGCTTCCCCCGTGCCGACAAATACCGCGCCTGCATTTTTCACCAGCGGCAGCAGCCACGCAGCATTCCCCACCAGCAGCTCAAGGTGCTCCGGGGCAAGTTCATTTGACGCATCCACTGCCTCTTCCAGGCTTTTTGCAACAAGCACTTTTCCCCATTTCTGAATGGATGCCCGCGCCGGACTGCCCTCGGGCAGCCTCTCAAGCTGCGCCGAAAGCTCCGCCGAAACATTCCGCGCAGTCTCCCACGAATCACAGATGCACCAAGCCACGCTGTCCGCGCCGTGCTCTGCCTGCGCTAGCATGTCGGCTGCCGCGAACGCAGGGTTTGCAGAGCCATCGGCAACCACCAGCACCTCTGACGGGCCTGCAGGCACATCTATCCTTGCGCCCATGCCGGCCACCATCTGCTTTGCCGCGCTAACGTACGCATTGCCCGGCCCGCAAATCACGTCCGCCCTTTCCATAACGCCTTCAATGCCAAAAGCCATCGCCGCTATGGCTTGCGCCCCGCCAATTTTGTAAACCCTGGAAATCCCGCACATGCCCGCCGCCGCAAGCACGAACGGGCTTGCATTGCCGTCCTTTTGCGGCGGGGTGAAGGCGACGATTTCCCCCGCGCCTGCCACCGCCGCAGGCACTGCTGCCATGATAAGGGAAGAGAACAGCGGCGCCCTTCCTGCAGGCACATAAATCCCGACCCTCTTCACAGGCACAAACCTAAGTTCCGTCCTCCCTTCTTTCCCAACAAGTGAGACATCCCCCATCCTGGATTCCTGCATGAGCGCAAAAGCCTCCACCCTGCCTTTCATCTCCAGCATCGCCTCCCGCTGTGCCGGTGCCAGGGATTTCCCGGCATCAGCAATCTCCTGCCGGGAAGCAAGGGCATTTTCAGGAGTAAGCTCAAACCCGTCCAGGAGACGCGAATATTCCCTAACCGCCTCAAAGCCGCGCAGCTGCACATCCTCAACTATCTTCGCAGCAATTTCCCGCGCGCCCGCTTCCTGCGCATAGCGGCTTGCCGAAAAATCAGACACTGCTTTTCTTGTGAGGGGAACGGGGCTCAGGCTAGGCAGCGTGAAGCAGACCCCTTGCCTTTTCCTCCCCATTCACCATCCTAGCACCTTTTCTCCTGCATATTGTTCTTTCCCACTTTATTCCCACTTCATTTTTTAAAGCTATCGCTTCTTCCCGTAAAAATGATTTCCCTCACGCCTCGCGGATGAACCGGCAGTCCGGCGTGACTTCGGCAAAGTGGTGCGCGCGCCCTTCGCGGAAGTCCGGGCACTGGTTCTCGGGCAAGTCGTCAGCGGGGATGCGCGGCGAGTGCGCGACGTCGCAAACCCAGTCATCGGCAATAATGCCCAGGCATGGCCCCGGCGACATGTCAGTCCCTGTCTTTGCGGTCATGCTGCATTTGAGCTGGCATTTCTGCACCACGGGCATCACAGCATTCTGGCCAGGGACGATATTGTTCCCGCTGCATCCGAAAAGAAGAAGCAGCGCAAAGGCAATCGCCGCTGCAGACAACAGGCTGTTCTCACGGGCGCGCGGAACAGCGGCGGCATCCGCCATTGCCAGGCGGATGTGCGGACTGGCAGGCCTGCCTGCGGCTGCTGCCATCGCCACGAGGCTGTGCGCATTTGCAGGCGGGACATCTGCGCACGCCTTCCTCATGCAATCGCCCTTCCCTTGCGCTTTTTCACCAGCCTGCCTGCATGCTGCGCCAGGTCCCAGATGAATGCGAATGCGACCATGAAGGAAATTTCATCCCCCAACGAAAAGAACGAAGGCAGCTGGAAGAACTCCTGCGCGTCTGGCAGCGCAAGCGCGAGGAGCAGGAAGAAAGTGGCAAAGCCGATGTCACGCAATATTATGCTTTCGTCCTTTGCGCTTCTCCTGTGCCGCGCAATGGCGTGCGACAGCGCGTCAAGCACGGGCCTGATGTCGCGCAATATCAGCACAAGGTAATACAGCACCGGCGCCCCGCCCAGGATGAAAATCGCGACCTTCACATTCACGCTTGACACGCCCGCTGCCGCAACACCCGCCCTTGCAATCCACATGGCAAGCAGCAGGGCGGCCACCACCGCCAGCTTCCTGGCAACGCATCCCCAGCACACGGTCGACACGCGCCAAAAGTGCCCATTCGGCGAGAAATCCTTCACCAGGCCCGAGAAATAAGCTGCAAACGCGCTGCCGGTGGCGATTGCGCGCGCAGGCACAAGGCGCCTGCCAATCCCGGCAAGCCGCTCCTGCCTGTCAAGCAGGAACGAGGACACCAGCGCGGTCGCCACCACGCCGAAAGAGCCCACTGAAAGCAAAATATGCGCATTCTCGCCCTTTGCCACAGTGGCGATGATGAGCGAGAACTCCCCCAGCACCACCATGGAGGATGCGCCGAAAAGCGCGCCCTTCGCTTTCGTGCCCGTGGAATAAAGCAGCAGGAACTCAGAGGCAAAGCACACCGCGATGAATACGAGCGAAAGCGCCGCCGCAAATCCCAAATGGCCCCAAATGGCTGCGGGGTCAATCTGCATCCCCAGCGCAAGGAAGAAAAACGCCGCGAATGTGAGGAGCAGCGGGTGTATTGTCCTCTGTATTGAGCGCGCGTTGGGCAATGCCGCGATTATGCTTCCTGCAAGGAACGCCCCTATCGTGGGCGACAGGCCGAAGAAATCCGCGGCAAAGCTCATCACGAAGCAAAGCGTGAACGCCACGAATATGAGCGCCTCCTCGTTGAATTTGGAAGTGAGCCTCACAATGGCGCCGCTTGCATGCCTGCGCGCGAACAGGTAGAACGCGCCAAGCAGGGCGAGCGAGATGAAGATGGAGAACACCTTGTCCTCCTGCGTGGGCGCGCCGCTGGCGCCCAGGCTTGTGAAAAATGTGAGCGCCGCCACCGCCACCAAATCCTCGACAATGAGCATGGAGAACAGGAGCGGCATGAGCGGGTCTTTTGCAGTCCCCTTCTCGCCCGCGATTTTGTACATTATCGCTGTGCTCGTTATCGACACCATGGCGCCGACATACATCGCCGATGCCAGGTCCAGCCCGAAGTAAAGCGCCAGTTCATAGCCGAAGAAGAACAGTATGGACATCTTGAAAAACGTGACCAGTATGGCGCGGAAGCCCGAGCGCAGCATGCGGGAGATGGAAAACTCTATGCCGACCGTGAAAAGCAGGAGGATTGCGCCAAGCTCGGAAAACGTGCTGATGAGCTGCTGGCTTTTCACCAGCGCAAGCACGTTTGGGCCAGCTATCATGCCAAAGACCAGCAGCCCGACAACGTAGGGCACCTTGAGGCGCGTGGCAAGCACGATGCCCAAAAGCGCGAACACCACGAAGAATGAGAATTCAACAAGCTGAAGCGTGGTTTCCGCCATTTCCATCTCCCTTTGGGGCTACTTTAGGAGCGATGATAGAGAAGCAAGCTTTAATAGCCTGCCCAATGGCAGCGAGGCGATCGCCCCCTTTCCGCTCCTCGAAAAAGCAAGCCAGCTCTCCAGTTTTTTCCTAAGCGCACGCCTCTTCGCATATTTGCCGCTGCCCGACAGGATGGCGCGCGCAAGCTCGGATGGAAGAATTGCCGCAATCTTCTTCGCATTTGCCGCCCCGTCTTTCTTGAACGTGTCCAGCTTGTCAAGCGCCGCCTCAAGCCTCCTTTCAGCCTCGGCGTGCTCGCTTACCAGATCAGCCTGCCTTTTCTCCGCCTCGCGCATTATCTCATTCGATGATTGCGCCTTTTGCCTTTCCTCCTCGGGGTGAAGCACGATGATCCTGGGCTCGCCCGGCCTTATCCCCTCCAGCCTCTCAAGCCGCTCGCGCTTTGCATCCTCCTCCTTCTTTTCATGCATGCCCAGCACCGCGTCCCCTGCAGCCGAGCAATAAAGCAGCTCCGGCGCGGCTGTGTTGTGCGCAATGCCCATGGAAACGGCCTCGGACGCAGAAAGCGGCATCACAATGCCCGACTGCTGCTGCGCCTCCTCCTTTGTCTTTTCCTTCTCCGTGACGGTTTCCGACACCCCGGACTGCGCCTGCGTCTGCTTCATGTCATCGTTGTAATATCCCCATGCAAATGCGCTCGCCTGCTTGTTCTTTGTTTCACCAGACGCCTGCTGCTGCACGCTCTCCACCACGACCTTGCTCCTCTCCGCCTCGCTTGCCGCATTCTTGACCTCGTCAAGCTTCATCGCGTTTTGCACGTATTTTGCGGCATTCTCATATCCCCAGACAAAAGAGGAGGCATAAATCGCATTCTGCGCGCCGGGCGTGAGGGTGCCCATGAAATCGCTTATGCCGCGCGCCTTGAACGCCTTGTCAATGGACACAAGCGCGCCTGCGAACTGCTCGTCTGGCATTGCCATTGCCGCCGCCATGAAGTCCGCTGCCTTCACGGCTTTCATCCCGAAGCGCCTGCTCTCCTCTGCATCGCTGCCGCTTTCCTTCTTTTCAGCCTGCGCCTGGAAAATGAACATCATCGCACCGCAGGAAGAACGAGGAAAAAGAATATATTCCCGATGCCGCGCGGGCAACGCCCTGCCCGCCGCGCCATGCGGCTCGCAATGTGCCATTTATTATGATTTTTGCACAAAATACCAGGTGGTGGTCCGATGGTGGAAATAACAACCAGGCAAATTTTCGGGAAAGCGGATGCGCACACGCATCCGGATATAGGCGAATACGGGTTCACCATGCCTTCCATTCTCAGCGCGGTGCCGGCAAAATCGCAGCAGGGGGAGCAAAAGGTCCCTGTAATCCGGGACAGGCTTGCATTCGATTTTGACATCTCATCCTCAATTGCAAAAAGCGACAACGCGCTGCAGGAAATAAACAGGGTTATCCAGGCAAGGGGATTCAAGTACGTCGAAGATGCCAACAAGCAAGGGCACTACGCGGATGCCGAAGACAACTGCTATTTTGTTGCCAAAAAGGGGGAATCCCCAGAGCCGGGCAACACCACGTACTCGCTATTCAGAATTCCCAGCACCAGGGAGATTGAGGATTTCAAGGCAAAAAATAAAGGTAATTATAAAACAAAAGCCACCTATTGAATGGGTGGTTCCGTGAACATCAGAGAATTCAAGAACGTCGTAAAAACAGACAAAAAGGCTTACCGCTATCTCAAGCAATATTGCGAGAAAAAAGGGCATCTTTTTTGCG
>JAPLWX010000043.1 GCA_026396415.1 Microcaldota archaeon | reverse complement strand
AAGTTTGCCTCAGAGCCTTCAGACACATCGTCACCGACGTGCCACCTACAATCTTGGCTATTGAATAAGGCTGGGTTACATCACCTCAATTCAAGCTGGACTTTAACCAGCTGGATTCATGACCTGCTGGGCGTGCCGACAATAAATAATTGCATGATATCCAATTTTGGAGCAGGAATATTCCTTATGCAGAGCTCGGGCAGCAGGATCTCAAATTCAGCAGCAACTTCAATTACAAACTTCGGGATAATGCTTTCTGGCGGCAATGACAATTTAGTTGAGAATTCGACAGGGGCATCTAGCAGCTACCCTGGCATTGACGCTTACTACTCGCCTAACTGCACAATATCAAACTCCCAAGGAATATCAGCGTCAAACGCAGGCATTGCGATTATTGCAAGCCCAAACACCACCATAATAAACTCATCTGGAACATCCACGTCGAGCAGCGCATTTTATGTAAGAGCTTCAAATTTCAGCAAAATCATTAATTCTATAGGTACTTCCATTTCCAAAGAGGGCATTTACCTATACGACAACTCAAATAACCTAATTGTCAATTCTAACGGCACATCAACTTATTCCTCTGGAATCTCTCTGGAGAATAGCTCAAACAACGTGATCAACAACTCCACTGGAGCGTCCAGCGCAAGCACCGGCATTTCCTTCTATGGCAATTCTAGCTACAACCAGATCTTGGGCTCCGCTGGGATTTCCAGCAATGGCATCGGAATTTGGATCTTCCCGGGCGGTTCCAGCAACACGATTGCTAGTTCAACCGGAAAGTCCACCAACAACCCCGGCATCATAATGAGCGGTAGCAATCACAGCATTATCAACTCAATTGGAACCTCGTTCTTGAGAGAAGGCATTAGGCTCGAGGCCAGCACTGGCGTCCAGATTTCAAATTCAATCGGGTCGTCAGCGTCAGACAGAGGCATCTGGCTCACCATTGACGCCAATGATACCAAAATCACCAGTTCAACTGCAAACTCGAACGCGAGTGTCGGTCTTATGATCACAGGAGGCAGAGGCAATCTCTTTGCCAACGGCCAAATCAGCGGAAAGCCGAATATGTACGGCGCAGTCTTAATCGGCAGCGCAACGAACAACACAATCGCGAACAGCACAATAAATGGTGGGGCTAGCACCTACGCAGTGGATATCGAGGCGACCGCAATTGGGAACCAGCTGATCAACAACACAATCCTAAATGCCACCAACCTTGTCAACCTAGGCCAGGGTACAAGCAGCAACCTGTTCTACTGGAACAACTTCACCGCAACAAGCGGCTACTACATACGAGACCTTGGAAGCGGGAACAGCTACAACACCACAATAAACGGCAAGCAGGAGGGCAACATCTACGCGAACGTGATGTCTGGTGCCGTGCAAGTGCAGGGCAACGTGAGCTCAGCGGGCTTCCCATCGCTCTACATAGGCATGAACGGCACGGGCTACCCGTACAATGCCGCAAACTCGCAGGGCAAGATAGCTGGCAGCGCGGTGGACTACGCACCGCTCACGCCGAACTACTTCAACAACTCCAGCGCGCAGGGATGCGGATGCGGAGTGCTAAATATGACGAACTACATGTGCAACGTCACGCAGGACTTGAACAGCACTGGCACGTGCTTCACCGTGCAGGCAAGCAACGTGACAATACAGTGCAACGGGCACAGCATAACAGGTAGCAACGTTACAACCAGCAACGGCATCTACTCGAACAAGCCGAGCACAACAGTGAAAAACTGCGTGCTTAACAATTATGGCACGGGCGTTTATTTCTATGGGGTGACGCAGGGCTCAATAAGCAACACGACCGTCCTGTCGGCGCTCGATGCAGGCTACCGCTTTGACAGCGTGAACCTAAGCATGATATCTGACTCCAGCAGCTCGGCAGCCTTAGGCGTTCACCTCCAGGCAAGCCCAAACAACACATTGGCCAATGTGCGGGCAAACGGCACCACTGTCGGCATTGAGATAGTAGGCTCGAATTACAACACGGTTTCAGGCTCGTCTGGCATAAGGAACGGGGGCGGGAACAACGGCGCAGGCATCGTGCTTTATGCAAGCCAATACAACGTAATTGCCAACTCCACCGGAATCGCTGTTCCGCTCCCGGGCATCTGGCTTGCCGGTGGCTCGAACAACAACATACTCTTCAACTTCACAGGCATCTCAGACAGCTTTAGCGGCATTGAAGTCTGGAGCGGAGTCAACAACACAATTGCCAATTCCAGAGGCGCATCATCCAACGTAGGATATGGTATCAGCTTCCTTGGCGGCACCAACAACACAATCATTAACTCGCTGGGGGAGTCCAACTCAGACCTAGGCATATCCCTCTTTGGCTCTAATTACAGCACAATCACCAACACCACAGGGACTTCAAACTATAGCGGAGGCATCGCGCTATACAGTGGATTCGGCAACATTATTTCCAACTCCACAGCCAAGGGAGCTGCAGAAGGAATTTCAATAGTATCGGAAAACGGCTCAACAGTCCAAAACTCCCAGCTTTCTGCAGAATCCAACGCAGCACTCTTCCTTGATGACGCGAACGACAATGTTATAGCCAATTCCACGATAAACGGAACCGGGGCGATCGCCGTTAAGTTCGATGACTTGTCGCTAAATACAAATAACGTGCTCATAGGCAACACGCTGATTTCAACCAACACGCATGTTCTTTTCAATGTAGGATCGGGCAACAACTCGTTCTACTGGAACAATTTCACAAACACGGCAGGCGACTATATCCAAGACCTGAATGGAGGCAATATATTCAACACCACCATCAACGGCAAGCCTGAAGGCAATATTTACGCGAACGTGATGTCTGGTGCCGTGCAAGTGCAGGGCAACGTGAGCTCAGCGGGCTTCCCATCGCTCTACATAGGCATGAACGGAACGGGTTATCCATACTCTGCAAGCACCGCGCAGGGCAAGATAATCGGCAGCGCAGTGGACTACGCCCCGCTCACGCCATATTACTTCAACAACTCAAGCGGGCAGCAGGGCTGCCAGTGCGGCAACCTGAATGCGTCCAACTACATATGCAACGTCACGTCCGACTTGACAGCAACCGTCAACTGCTTCGTCGTGCACGCGAGCAACGTGACGATAGAGTGCAACGGGCACAAGATAACAAAGACCACGAACGCCTCGCAGTCCGGAGTCGGCGTGGAAAGCGACTCGAACGACACCAAGGTGAGAAACTGCGCGTTTGACCAGTTCTCCTACGGAGTCAGCGCGGGCGCCGACAGGCTCGTCGTGGAAGGATCGGCGATAAACGCGACCAATGCGGGCATATTCCTTTACCATTCCTTGCAGGCGCTTATATGGAACAATACAATCACCGGGCAGGCATACACTGGCATAGACACCAACCTTGCGTCCGGCACCATCGCGAACAACACGATTTCGGTCTATGGCAAGCCGATCAGCCTTTACAGCAACCTCGGCATGGGCGGGCCGTACTACGTCTACAACAACACCCTTGCCACTACCAGCGGAAGCTCAGGGCTGGTATCGGTAACGTTTGCGGACAGCAGCCTGTTCTACTGGAACACCTTCACTGCCACAAGCGGGTATTACCTCTATGTGAACTCAAACGGAGTCAGCCTAAACACCACGATAAACGGCAAGCAGGAAGGCAACATCTACGCGAATGTGATGGATGGCAACGTGCAGGTACAGGGCAATCTCTCTTCAGTGGGCTTCCCGCAGCTGTTTGTCGGGACAAACGGCAGTGGAGTGCCATACAACAACACTACGTCGCAGGGCAAGATAGTTGTTGCATACGGCGACCCGGCGCTCGCAGACTACGCCCCGCTCACGCCATATTACTACAACACCGCCCCGCAGCAGGGCTGCCAGTGCGGCAACCTGAACGTGCCCAACTACGTGTGCAACGTGACGCAGGACCTGAACAGCACGGGAACGTGCTTCACCGTGCAGGCAAGCAACGTGACAATACAGTGCAACGGGCACATGATAACCGGCAATAATTCCATAGGCACCTACGGCATTTATTCAAGCGCGGCAAACACGGTCGTGAATTCCTGCAACGTCAGCAATTTCATGCACGGCATCTACTTCAATGGCGCCCAGGGAGGGCAAATCATTGGCACGAATTCAAGCACTGTCTTCCACCAGTACATCCCCGGCACCGGCAGGTACATAGACGGCAACGGCATATTCCTCAACGGCACCGGCTGGACGGCCATCGCCGATTCGAAGGGCAAAGGCACCGCAAACGGCATACTCGTCCAGTCCGGCTCGCACAACAGCATTTCCAATTCCCTGGGGGATGGGAGCTATGTGAGCGGCATATACCTAAATTCGACCGATGAAAACACCATTACCAATTCGGCAGGGCTCGCTACCGACCCCAGCTACTCCGTGACAGGGGTGCAGCTGGAAGGCTCGGACAGCAACACGCTTGCAGGGGTGTCTGGAACAGGGTACGGAAGGGGGATAAGCCTCCGCAATTCCAACCTCAACTCCATAGCCGGCTCTTCAGGAGATGCGATTGGCTATTACGGGGAATACGGGCTCGAACTTTATTTCAGCTCCAACAATACAGTCACGGATTCAAACGGAACAATACACAATGGAGGGGCCAGCTACGAAATCAGCAACAGCGGCATTTTGCTCTACAGCGCAATGGACAACAGCCTCACGAGGGTGAACGGGAAGACGACCGGCCTCAACGACGCCTTGCTGCTTTATGGCGCTGGCAGGAACACCATAAAGGATTCCGCGTTCGCCACGGGCACATGCACCGGCAACTGCCTTTCGGCAACCGGCATTGAGCTGAAATCCGGCAGCACAGCCAACATCCTTGCAAACAACACGATGGTGTCCCCCGGCATAGGCGTCCACATAAGCGATACCGGCTCGTCAGGCAATGCCTTCTACTGGAACAATTTCACGTCATACTCCGCTTACTACGTGTTTTCCGGCACCAATGCCGCAAACTCATTCAATGCATCGGTCGGAGGCCGGCAGGAAGGGAACATCTGGGGCAACGTAATGGACGGGTCGGTCAACATAAGCGGCATGGATGCCTCAATTGGCTTCCCAGATCTCTATGTTGGGACCAATGGCAGCGCATATCCATACCGCACCAGCGTCTCATTGGGAAAGATAATTGGCAATGTGACCGACTACGCGCCCCTCACGCCCTATTACCTGAACATGAGCGCAGGCCTGCCGGCGCCCGAGGGCAACAACAGCACTGCGAACAATACGACTGCAAGCGACGCGCTTGCGCTGGGCACAAACAGCCTCCCTGGCGCCTACGTTGGCGCGGAGTACTCTGTCATCCTCAAGGCAACCGGGGGCACAGGCAACTACAAATTGGGCGCGAAAGGCCTGCCTGACGGGCTTGAAATGAGGGAACATGCGATAGCGGGCGTCCCAAAGCAGGAAGGGAAATTCCTAGTGACCATTGCTGTGGATGACGGCTCGGCCAGCGTGGAAAGCGAGCTTGTGCTCGTGGTCTACCCCAAGGCAGAGCCGAAGCCTGACGAAAAGCCGCCTGAAATAGTGCCAGCGGACGGGACAGCGCCTGCTGACATCGCACCTGAAATAACGCTTCCAGCCGATACAGGCATAGCTCCAGCGGCGGATGCAATTCCTGTGCCCAAGCCGCTTCCGGATGTGAAGCCGCCTGCCGTGGAGCCTTCTCCAGCAGCTGCTCCGGCACCTGAGCCTGTAGAGGCAGATGCCCCACCGGCTGCAGAACCTGCGCCTTCAGCCCCAAGCGAGGCTGCGCAGGATGCGGAATAAGTAATGGACATTGGAAAATGGTGTTAAGGATAATGAACTAATATGTATATAGCTTATAAACCCTTCATGACAGTAAATGATGCTATGGTGATTGGTTGAAAAGCCGCCTGCAGCTAGCTTTTTTGCTGATTGTTTTCATAAGCGGCACGCACGCAATCGACGTTTCCTCGTGCGGCACTCTTGGGGCGCCAGGGACTTATGTGCTTGTGAAGGACGTAACCGCCGCGCTGAACAGGAACTGCTTCAATGTCACATCGCCAGACGTCACAATAGACTGCGGGGGGCACCTTGTCACAGGAAACGGAACTGCCTTTGTCGCAGGAGTTTACTCGAACAAGGACAGGACCGCTGTCGCGAATTGCAGGATAAAGAGCTTCCTTTACGGCATCAACTTCCATGGCGTGAGGAACGGCTCCGTGGAGAACACCTCAATCAACGTCAGCTACTCATACACGGGCGCGGCGGGCGCATGGAACACCGGGGGCAGCTATGCGGCAATGAGGAATTGCACCATAACCGCAAAGGGCGCCTCCACATACGGCACAATCGGCTTTTCCATCGAGAATTCCACAATAACATCGGACGGCACCGCATGCTCCTCGCCAACGAGATTGGTGAACTCGAAAGCGAGCGGCAGCTCAATCGGGGTGTCGCTAGGCGCGATGTCCGCCCCGTACATAGCGAATTCGAACATAAGCGGGCAGTGGGGCATATATTCCCAATCCACGAACGGCGCTCTGATAGAGAACAACAGCATAACCACCACATACACGATTGCCGGGAAATATTACGCCGCGGTCAAGATAGCGCTGGGAAAGCCGGGCATAGTGCTGAGGATGAACAGGCTGGTTTCCTCTTCAGGGAAAGCCGACCTTGTGAACATCGAGACAAGCCAGCCGCCCCTGCTTTATTGGAACAATTTCACGAATACGTCCGGTCTTTACATCCGCGCAGTCACCCCGCCAATTCCTCTCCATCCTGCAGACCTCAATGCCTCGGTCGGCGGGCACCAGGAAGGAAACGTATACTATAATGTCATGAGCAACCAGGTGCAGGTGCAAGGAAACCTGACATCCATTGGCTATCCGCAGCTCCTTGTGGGGAACCGGGGCACGGGCTTTCCCTACGGAGCCTCAAACTCCCAGGGCAAGCTCACCGCAAATCTCGTTGACTATGCGCCGCTCGCAAAGAACGGCACGAGCGCTCCTTCGCAGCAGGTTGGCAGCCTCGCCGTGAACGCGGCCCCAGCCAACGGAGGCAATGTGACAGGAAGCGCGTACAACTTCACAGTGCCGAAAATCCTGCCGATAAATGCAACCGCAAACTCCTATTTTGCTTTCGCCAACTGGAGCAAAATCGGGAATTGCACAATCGCGAACGCGAGCGCGCCTGCCACTACTGTCACGGTCTATAACGGCACCTGCTACGCAACCGCTAACTTCTACGCGATAGGGAACCTGATTGTGAATGCATCGCCTGCAAATGCAGGCGTCGGCGCGAGCGGAACCGTCTACAGCATGATTGTTCCGTTCACCGGGCCAGTAATTTCCTATAACACGCCTGGTTCAAACTACATTTTTGCAAACTGGTCAAGCGTGGGCAACTGCACAATCGCGAATGCCACAGCAGGCTCGACAAGCGTCACTGTCTACAGCGGGACATGTTACGTGACTGCGAACTTTGTCGAAATCGGGAACCTCATCGTCGATGTTTCACCTCCAAATGCGGGCTTTGCAGGCAATACCATGTACAACTTCACGGTTCCGGCAACCTTGCCTCTCACAGGCATTGGAAATACGAGCTACATTTTTGCAAACTGGTCAAGCGTGGGCAACTGCACAATCGCGAATGCCACTGCCGGCGCGACAACCGTCACGGTTTACAGCGGCACCTGCTACGTAACGGCTAATTTCATTTACACTCCGCCGCCCTGCGTGTGCGGGATACCCCTCACCACGCCGAACTATGTCTGCAACGTCACTGAAGACCTGACAAGCTCCTATGATTGCTTCGATATCCAGGCAAATAATGTGACGATATTGTGCAACGGGCACACGATAACAGGCGGCAACCTCGATGGAACTTATGGAATCTACAGCAACCAGGGCAGCACGGCAATAACCGGCTGCGACATAAGCGGCTTCAGGGACGGAATCTACCTGGAAGGCGCGAATGGCGCCGCCATCCAGAACACTTCATCCTCATCCTCCATGCTTGCCGGCTATGGCATCTACCTGCAGTCAAGCTCTGGCTGCAGCATATCCTTCTCAAACGCCAGTGCCTCGGCAGACCAGGGCAGGGGCATACTGGTCAACGGCGGATCGGGCAATGCAATAACCCGGTCCTCAGCCCACTCGGACCAGCACGTCGCAATCGAAATGTTCGCCACCTCCGGAGGCAGCACCATTGCCAACTCCACAATCAGCACAGGCAGCCAATATCTCAGCGTCGGCGCCCTGGTCATAGCCGCCAGCTCAGGCAACATTGCCTACGGCAACATATTGTCCTCAAGCGGGAATGCGAGCCTTCTCTACCTTTACGGGATATCCGGCAACAACACCTTCTACTGGAACAACTTCACTGCCACAAGCGGCTATTATGTGAACGACCACAACGGCGCGCTAAACCATTTCAACGCCACTATCAACGGCAATGGCGAAGGGAATATCTACGCGAACGTGATGGGTGGAAGCGCGCAGGTGCAGGGCAACCAGACATCAAGCGGCTTTCCGCAGCTTTACGCGGGAATGAACGGCACGGGCTACCCGTACAGCATCTTCAAGGCGCAGGGAAAACTCAACAATGTGTACGGGGACGATTTGACCGACTACGCACCCCTCACCCCGTATCTCTATAATTACACCCAGCCCGTGCCGGGCTGCGAGTGCGGCTATGAGTTCTACCCAGGGGACATCTGCATCCTCACGCACGACCTTTCGAGCAACGGAACGTGCTTCAATGTCACAGCCACCAACGTGACAATCCTCTGCAACGGGCACTCCATTACCGGCGCCAACAGTGGCGGGGGCACATACGGGATATTCTCAAACAGCAACGGCTCGGTGATAAGGGGCTGCAATGTCAGGAATTTCACATGGGGGATATATTTCGTGAAAGCGAGCCATGGCAGCATAACCGCCACCAACACAAGCGGCATAAGCGCGGCATTCAACGGGGCGGGGATATACCTTTCCAACTCGGATTACAACGAAATCAGCAATTCATCCATTTCGGCGGATTATGGCAACGGCATCGAACTTGGCGGCAGCTCGCACAACACCATAACAAATACAATTTCATCCTCGCTGTTTTCAGCCTTCAGCCTGCATTCCAGCGGCTTAAGCCAGCCCAGCAGCAGCTTCAACACAATCAGCAATGTGACGAGCCTCTCGCAGCTTATTCCCAACAGCATGACGAACATCTACATGAGCGGCGGGGGCAACAACACAATAGCGAATTCCACGGTGATTGGCGGAGCCGATATATACCTGAGGAACAGCAACGGCAACTTGCTTTCCAACCTGTCCCTCTCCAGCATGGCCCACTACGGGATTTTGCTTTGGGGAAGCTCCTACAACGGCATATCAGGCATCACGGCCGACCTGAACGCAAGCGGCCCCACGCTTTCGCTGGTCCTAAGCTCGAACAACAACAGCATATCAGATGTGAATGCCAGTTCGCAGTCAAGCAATGCCGTCTACATGTGGCTAAGCCCGGGCAATCGCCTCTCGAAGGTGGCAGGGCAGTCAGGCCAGGCGCCGGCACTGAACCTGTGGCAAGGCGGCAGCAATATTTTTGCAAACTCTTCATTTTCAAGCCAGAATTTCAGCATCTACGCGAACGCGAGCGCCAACAACTTTTTTGAGAACGTCTCAAGCTGCATCTCCTGCGGCAACTCCGCCCAGAGCTTTTATTCGGACGCGGAGCAGGACATTTCCTCCGATGGCAACACCGGCTGGTGGCCGCTTCTCGGGGCAAACGGCTCCGATGCCACCACCGGGGCAAACACTGCATTTTACAACGGCACGGCGGGAGGCAGGAACTGGGATTGGACGCAGAACCCGGACGCGCACTACTGGTACGCCCCCGCGCCAGCTCCGCCCGCATGCGTGTGCGGGGTGAACCTCACCACGCCGAATTACGTTTGCAATGTCACGCAGGACCTCGCAAGCACAGGCACTTGCTTTGACGTAGAGGCTTACAATGTGACCATACTTTGCAACGGGCATTCCATAATCGGAGATAATGCTAGCGGATCATATGGAATATATTCAAACCAGGGAAAAACAAACATTGACGGATGCGGCATCAGCAACTACATGAATGGCGTATATTTCCAAGGGGCGACAGATGGGAAAATAACCGGAACAAATGCGAGCAGCTCGTATTTTTACGGCAATGGAATAATACTCACAAACAGCGCCTCTGTCAACTCGATTGCGGATTCGAATGGCATGGCCAACATAGGCGTGGGCATCTACATCAACTCAAGCACAGGCAATGCAATCACAAACTCGACAGGAACCTCGGCAATGTGGGATGGCATCCACATTGAATCCAGCTCCAATAACATTGTCGCCAACTCCAAAGGGATCTCCACCAGGTCTGGCACAGGCATCTCATTGTACTTAAGCTCGAATAATCAAATCGCCAACTTCACCGGAACCTCCAACACTACTGCCGGCATATTCATCTATTCAGGCGCAGGCAACACAGTCACCGACTCAAATGGCACCTCCAATACTGGCACTGGCATCATCCTCCATACAAGTTCCGGCAACACAATTGCCAGGTCAGAAGGAATCAGCAGCGGCTCCGTTTCATCGGCATTTGGCATTTACGTCACCAATAGCAACAGCAATACTATCACGTACTCAAAGGGAGATTCCAACTCAGACGCAGGCATCTACCTCAACTCCGGCTCCAGTTTCAATGCAATATCCAACTCCATTGGAACCTCAAATTCAGGCAACGGCATTTTCCTCCAAGGAGGCAACAGCAACATGATAGATGAAACGGAAGGGGGATCCAGCTCTGGCAATGGAATATACATTGACTCGAGTTCGGGCAATATTATTTCGAATTCTGTTGGAATTTCCAGCACAGGCAAGGGCATTTGCCTAATCTCGAGCTCCAATAACACGGTTATTTCTTCCAACGGAACCTCGCCACAGGGCGAAGGAATATCCATAATAGTTGGCGCAAACAACACTGTCTCAAAATCGCGCGGGACATCAAGCACATTGCCAGGCATATTCCTGTCTTCAACCGCCGGCAACTTGGTCTCGGAATCAGTGGGAACATCCTACAGCGATGTGGGAATCTACCTCATCGATGTATCAAGCAGCACAATAACCTACTCCAAAGGAATTTCCAGCAGCGGGACAGGCATACACCTGTCATCGAGCACTGGAAACGTGATATCAGGTTCCAACGGCACATCCATCTCGAATGTGGGCATCCGCCTTTACCAAAGCGCTGGCAATGTGGTCGTAGCCTCCAGGGGGAACTCGAGCTCGTCCCATGGAATCTTCCTGGATTCGAGCACTTACAACACAGTTTCAAATTCAGTCTTCACGACAAACAATTCCGTGGGCATGACCTTGGCCTATAATTCCAATTACAATGCAATTTCATGGATTGCCGCATCGGCGAGCCTTGGCGCAGGCGTGCAGTTCGCAGGCTCGAACAACAATACAATTACCCATTCGCAGGTGAGCGGAAACATGTCTGGTGGGCTATTGCTCATCAACGCAAAGAACAACACGGCGGCGGACAACACAATAAGCGGATCCGGCACTTACGTGGCATTGGAGCTTTATGATGGGGAAAACATGGGAAATGCATTCATCAACAATACGATGAAGGACGCCGATACGCTCGCAAGGATTTCCAATACCTCAAGCAAAAACATTTTCTACTGGAACAATTTCACGAGCACATGCGACCACTATGTGCAGGATGGCAATGGAAACAACATCTTCAATACGACAATAAGTGGTCATGGGGAGGGGAACATTTACGCAAACGTGATGGACGGCAGCGCGCAGGTGCAGGGCAACCAATCTTCAGTCGGCTTCCCGCAGCTGTTTGTGGGAATGAACGGCACAGGATATCCATATTCGCAGTCAACAGCGCTGGGGAAGATAGTTGGAAACGTTACTGATTATGCGCCACTCACGCCTTACTACCTCAACAGCTCGGGCGTGCCTGGCCCGCAGTCCTGCGTATGCGGAATAAACCTCACTACACCAAACTATGTCTGCAATGTCACATCGGACCTGGAGACAACCACCTCCTGCTTTGATGTTGAGGCGTATAATGTAACAATACTCTGCAATGGGCACTTCATCAACGGTCCTTGGGGAGAAATATACACTTACGGCATACTTTCAAATGCGGACAAAACAATTGCCAAAGACTGCAACATTTCACACTTCGGCTTCGGGATATATTTCAACGGGACGGATGGGGGGAAGATATTGAATAGCACCACAGCAGCATATGCAGGCGGGGTGCACCTTGAAAATTCCAGCGCCAATGCCATTTCTGGCACCAGGGGCAGTGGAGATGTCGCAAGCGGGTTTTCCCTTACAAGCGGCAGCAATAACAACAGCCTGACAGACATAACAGCAATATCCGGGATGGCATATGCGCTTGTGATGGATTTCAGCAATGGGAATACGGTGACCCGCGCGAACATCACTTCGGGCGATGCAGCCCTGCAAATGTCCTTCAGCAATGGCAATTCGATATCAGACAGCACATTGATATCTGGCAGCCAATTCGCCGACGCCCGTATCGGCAACAGCGCGAGCAACGTGGTCAAGAACAACACGTTCATTTCCATGGGCAATTCGCTTCTCACAATGCTGCTTATGAACGGGCAAGAGGCCAACAACACGATTTACTGGAATAACTTTACCCACTCGCCAGGATATTACATAGAGGACAATAACCCTCAGGGCAGCAACTTCTACAGCGCCAATGTGAGCGGGCGCCTTGAGGGAAATATTTATGAGAATGTCATGAACGGCGCAGTGCAGGTCCAGGGCAACCAATCTTCAGTCGGCTTCCCGCAGCTGTTTATTGGCATAAACGGGACAGGCGTGCCTTACAACCGCACCACATCCCAGCTGATGCTGCATGGCAGTGTTGTGGACTTGGCGCCCCTCACGCCATTTTACTTCAACAACTCAAGCTTGCCGCCCCAGGGATGCGTGTGCGGCACCAACCTCACCACGCCCAACTATGTCTGCAACGTCACGCAGGATTTGACAAGCAATGGCACTTGTTTCACCGTGAACGCAACGAATGTGACAATCGAGTGCAACGGGCATTCCATAACCGGCAGCGGCGCGCCAGGCACGTACGGCATCCATTCGAGCAAGAACCAGACAAAAATCGACAAGTGCGGCATAAGCGGCTATTTCACCGGGATATACCTGGATGGGGCGTCAGGCGCCTCCATAACCGGCACCAGCGCCCACTCAAGCGATTACTCAAGCGCGGCAATGTTGATTTATGGCGGCTCCTCCAATTCAATTTCAAATTCCGCCGCCAATTCCGAAAACGGGGCGGGCATTGACATTGCATGGAGCATGAACAACACGATATCAAACTCGAACGGGTCGTCGAACAATGGCACTGGCATCAGCATCGAGCATTGCGATGGCACCCTGGTCGTGAATTCGACCGGGGAATCCACCGGGGCCTCAAGCGACTACATTGGCATTCGGATATTCGCCGGCTCAGGCAGCAGGATAATGAATACCCGCGCTTCTTCGGGCGGCTTCGTGGGGCTTTACATAGGGGGCAGCCCGGGCAATTTGGTTGATGGCTGCCTGATAAGCGGGCGGTACAAGGGCGCGACCAATACCGGCGCCCTTGTGATGGATGGCGCCGATTCCGGCAACACCATAGCGAACAGCACGATAAACGGGAATGGCTGGAACAAGGCGGTGTTTTTCGGCGACGACAACGGCACCCTTGTCAACAACACCATCCTGAATGCCACCCTCCTTTTGGACATGCCCTATGGCAGCCAAGGCAATGCAATCTACTGGAACAACTTCACCGACCCGGCCAGCATGTACATCAGCGATTACGGCGCGAACACCTACAATGCTGCAATCAATGGCCGGCAGGAAGGCAACATCTACGGCAACGTCATCGGCGGAAGCGTGCAGGTGCAGGGGAATGCAAGCTCGCTTGGCTATCCCGCGCTCTTTATCGGCAACAACGGCACGGGCTACCCGTACTCGCAGGCCACCTCGCAGGGCAAGATAGACGGAAACGCTGTCGATTATGCCCCTCTCACGCCGTTCTATTTCGGCAATTCCACTCCGCCGCCGGCATGCGTGTGCGGGATGAACCTCAACACGCCGAACTATGTCTGCAACGTCACGCAGGATTTGACAAGCAATGGCACTTGTTTCACCGTGAACGCAACGAATGTGACAATCGAGTGCAACGGGCATTCCATTGCTGGAAATAATGCTAGCGGATCATATGGAATATATTCAAATCAGGCAAAGACAAATGTTGACAGCTGCAACATCGGCAATTACATGAACGGCATATATTTCCAAGGCGCGGCAAACGGAAAAATAACAGGCACAAACGCGACCAGCACTTATTTCTACGGAAATGGAATCATTCTTACGAACAACGCCTCGTCAAACATCATAACAAATTCAAAGGGCACGGCTATCACTGGCGTTGGCATATACATCAACTCAAGCTTTGGCAATGCAGTCACAGGCTCGACAGGAAGCTCATCGACATGGGACGGCTTCCATATCGAATCAAGCGACAACAACACAATTGCCAACTCCAAAGGGATATCCACCAGGTCTGGCACCGGCATCTCGCTATACTCGAGCTCAAACAACCAAATAGCTGACTTCGCAGCAATATCCAACACTACTGCAGGCATCTTCATCCTTACAAGCGCAGGGAACACAATCTCCAACACGAATGGCACCTCCAATTATGGCACCGGCATCATTCTCCACACAAGTTGGGGCAACACAATCGCAGGTTCCCAAGGAGCCACCAACGGAACCACAACGGAAACGTTTGGCATCTATGTCACCAACAGCAACAGCAACACAATCACGTCCTCCAAGGGAACTTCCAATTACGATGCAGGCATTTACCTCAACACGGATTCCAGCTTCAATGCAATTTTGAACTCTACTGGAACCTCCAGATCTGGCAGCGGCATCTATCTTTCCACATGCTTTAGCAACACAATAGCCAACTCAACTGGAACATCTGGCTCGGGTAATGGCATTTACATCCAAACAAGCGCGGACAACACAATTGACAACTCAAATGGAACTTCCAATTCAAGCTTTGGAATCAATGTTGAATCGGGAGGAAAGAACACAATCATCAACTCAAGAGGAACCAACACCAACCTATACGGAGGCATCCAGATCTACTCGAACGTAAACAACATCATCAATACCACGGGAACCTCCAAGACAGGTTATGGCATAGTTATACCCGGGAGCTACAATAACGTCATCAACTCGGAAGGACGCTCCAACTCAGGCTATGGGCTCCACCTCATTGAAAACTCCTACAATAACATTATCAACACAAAAGGAATCTCCAACACGAGCAGTGGCATAGTGTTTAACGGGAATACAAATTATAACAACCTCACAAACTGCACAGGCATCTCTAACTCATCTATTGGCATTATCATGGTCTCAAGCTCAAACAACATAATCTCAAACTCGGCAGGAATCTCCAACACCGGCCCTGGCATTTGGCTTGGCCCGAGCTACAACAACCTAATCATCAACACCACAGGTACCTCCAACACACGCGAAGGCTTGGGCATTTCGCAAAATTCATATGGAAATGTCTTCTCTGATGGCAGGATAAGCGGAAAGGACAGCACAGATGGCGCCCTTGTCATTGCAGTTGGTTCCCAGGGCAACACCATAGCAAATAGCACCATAAACGGAAAAGCAGGCGCCTATGCAATAACTCTCAGGTTGGGCGCTAATGCTGGCAATTATTTCATCAACAATACCATTATCAATGCAACCAACCTGCTTTACCTTGACGAGAATGCCACGGGCAACATATTTTACTGGAACAACTTCACTGCCACAAGCGGCTATTACATCAGCGACAGCGGCAGCGGCAATCTCTATAACACAACCATAAACGGCAAGCCAGAGGGCAACATTTATGCAAATGTGATGAACGGTGTCGTGCAGGTGCAGGGCAATGTGAGTTCGCGGAATGGGCAGGGACTCTATATAGGCATGAACGGCACGGGCTACCCGTACAATGCCGCAAACTCGCAGGGAAAGATAGCTGGCAGCGCGGTGGACTACGCGCCCCTCACGCTCCCTGGCTGCGTGTGCGGCAATCTTGCCACGCCAAACTACGTGTGCAATGTGACCTCTGACCTGGCAAGCAACGGCTCGTGCTTCAACGTGCAGGCGGACAATGTGACAATTGAATGCAACGGGCATTCCATAACCGGCATCGGCACAGGCGCGGCATTGGGCGTACTCAGCGAAATGCACAACGGCACGGTCGTGAGGAACTGCAGCATTTCTGGCTTCGGCATAGCCGCAGTTTTCAATGTCGACAAAGACGGCGCAATCTACGACAGCTCGCTGAGCACAACCGATTCCAATGCGCTGATAGTCAGCTGGTCGGACAACACAACAATCCGGAATGTCACTGCGGTTTCGGCAAACGGGCAGGGCATAAGCATACAAAACAGCAATAGGACCACAATCATGAATTCCCGGGCAGTGTCTGCCAATTCCCAGGCATTAGGAATATCGAACGGCAACCAGGGGACGGTGAGGGACAACCTTTTCACATCGTCATCGCCAACCATTGAAGCGGTCGTAGTGGCAGCCAGTTCGATGGTCTTTGCCAACAACACTCTGGCGAACACCAATGCCGCTGCCCAGCGGCTGCTCTATGTTAACTGGGGCAGCGCCAACAATACGTTCTATTGGAACAACTTCACCGAGATTGCAGGGCACTACATCAGCGACCCGTCGGCCGCAAACGCTTATTCCGCCCTTGTCAATGGCCACCTGGAGGGCAACATATACGCGAACGTGATGAGTGGCAGCGCGCAGGTGCAGGGCAACCAGACATCGTCCGGCGTCCCCTCGCTTTACATCGGCATGAACGGCACGGGCTATCCGTACAATGCGGCAAGCTCGCAGGGCAAGATAATCGGAGGCGCAACCGACTTTGCGCCCCTCACGCCTTATTACCTGAACATGAGCGCAGGCCTGCCGGCGCCTGAAGGCAACAACAGCACTGCAGGCAACGCCAGCACCGGCAATGAGCTTGCCATTGGCACCAATGCCCTCCCGGACGGCTTTGTAGGCGCGAAATACGTTGCAGACCTTGAGGCAACAGGCGGCAGCGGCGACTACAAATGGCGCGCAAATGGGCTGCCCGACGGGCTTGAAATAGAGGGAAGCCGGATAGTTGGCGTTCCAAGGCAGGAAGGCAAGTTCCCAATCGCGCTCATTGTGGCGGATGGTAAGGAAGCTGCCAAGAGCGAGCTTGCGCTCGTGGTTTATCCCGAGGAGAAGCAGGCGCCTGATGGAAAGCCGCCTGCGGAGCAGATAGCGCCTCCGGCTGATACGGGCGTAGCGCCGGCAGCAGATATCGCGCCTGCGCCCGCCACGGATCCAAAGCCGCTTCCTGCCGTGGAGCCAATCCCGGCTCCAGCCATTCAGCCAAAACCCGCGCCTGTTGTGCAGCCTAAGCCAATCCCAGCGGCTATAGCGCCCAAAGCCGAGCCTGCTCCTGCTGCATCATCGGCTCCCGCGCCAGCCGCACCAAAGGCATTACCCGCCGCAGATGGGGCTCCGCCATCTGCTCCTCCATCCGCGATTGCTGCTGACTGAAAGGGATAGCTTTTAATTTCCCTTGCGCGCAAACAGGCGCATGGACATCATGATTGATGCAATAGCACTTGCCAGCCTTATTGCCATTTCGGCATTCTTCTCCGCCTGCGAGACCTCGTTCCTTACAGTGACAAGGATAAGGCTGCACCAGCTGGTGGAGCGCGGCGCGCCAGGCGCGCAAAGCCTGCACAGGCTGCGCGAGAGCAGGCGCCGCGTGCTCATTGCCCTCCTCATTGGCAACAATGTGGCGACCATTGCGGCATCCGCGGTTGCGACCACGCTTGCAATCACATTTTTCGGCGACCAGGGAATAGGGATTGCGGTCGGCGCGATGGCGTTCCTCATCCTCACATTCGGGGACATTATGCCAAAGAGCTTTGCCACCAATTACGGGGAGAAGATAATACTCACATGCGCGCCCATTGTGGAGGGCATCTACTGGGCATTCACCCCGCTCGTGGTTTTCTTCGAGTTCATAAACCGCCTCATCCCGGGCGTGTACTCGCGCGCGACAGGCATCGAGCGGTTCACGGAGGAAGAGGTGAAGGCAGCGGTCAAGCTGGGGGCCGCGCACAAGAGCATAAGCGAGATGGAGCGCGAGCTCATCGAGAATGTGCTTGAGTTCAATGACAAGACCGTGGCGCACGTGATGACGCCCAAGGCGCGCGTGGTCCATTTCCCTGCAGGCACAACTGCAACCGATGCGCTCCACAAGGCGCTGCATAGCCTTTACTACCGCTTCCCGGTGGTGAAGGACGGCCAGGTGCTGGGCACTGTGAACATCCGCGCGCTTGCAAAGGCGGTCGAGGACAACCCCAACTGGAGGGTGGACCAGGTGGTGCTGCCTACGGTGCGCGTGAAAAGCACGGACAGGCTCAACGACGCGTTCAACCACCTGCAGGCCGCGAACAGGCACTTTTCCATCGTGGTGGACGAGAAGGAGAATTTCGTGGGCGTGCTCACCATGGACGACATGCTCGAGGAGCTGGTGGGGAAGATAAAGATACAATAAGCTGGGCGCATTATTGCTTGCGAGTTTGCATGAAATCATATACCCCATTGGCATCTTTCCTTTCTCAAGGTCGGAAATCATGTGCTTCCAAAACAGCGATAGGCTGATTTCATAGGGCATCTTTGCCCTGTTTTCCGCCTCCCAAAGAGGCATACCTTTATTAAGCTGATTTGGCATAACAATAATGTTGATTTTACGTCGTAGAATGCGCTTGGCGGCGCGCGGGAAAAATGTCTGGGAATTAGGCTAAAAACTAGCGCAGGAAATGCACAAAAACAGTGGTAAACATGGATGGCGGGAAAGCGAAAAAAGAGGCGCAGGCAGCAGCGCAAAAAGCGCAGGCTGATGCGGCCCAGAAAGGGCAGGGAACCGCTGCAAAAGCAGCGCAGGACGCACCTGCGAAGGCTGGCGCAGCAGCTGCCCAAAAAGGGCAAAATGCCGCGGAAAAAGCAGCGCAGGACGCCCAAAACGCCGCATCAGGAGCTGAATACACCGCCAAGTCCATCCAGGTGATGGAGGGCCTCGAAGCGGTCAGGAAGCGCCCTGCAATGTACATCGGCGACACTGGCGAGCGCGGATTGCACCATCTTATCTTTGAGGTTGTGGACAACTCGGTGGACGAGGCGCTTGCAGGGCACGCAAAAAACATCGAGGTGTCCCTTGGCGACGGAAGCATAGTCACGGTGACGGACGACGGGCGGGGCATACCTGTGGAGACGCACGAGGGCACGGGCAAGAGCGCGCTTGAGGTCGTGATGACCATCCTGCATGCGGGCGGCAAGTTCGACAACAAATCCTACAAGGTGTCGGGCGGGCTGCACGGGGTGGGAGTGTCGTGCGTGAACGCGCTTTCCGAATGGCTGGAAGTGGACGTGAAGCGCGACGGGAAGCAGTACAGGCAGAGGTATGAGAGGGGAAAGCCGGTAACTCCGGTCCGCGAGATAGGCGCCACCACGGGCAGGGGCACCATAGTGCGTTTCAAGCCGGATTCGCAGATTTTCAATTCCATTCTCTTCAAGTTCGACATAATAGCGAACAGGATGAGGGAGCTTGCCTTCCTGAACAAGGGCCTGAAGATTTTGGTGCGCGACGAGCTTTCCGGAGAGAGCGAGGAAAACAAATACGAAGGCGGGCTGGTCTCCTTCGTGGAATACATAAACAAGAACAAGGCGCCTGTGACAGGCATCATCCATTTCGAGAAGCAGGTGGAAGACGTGAATGTCGAGGTCGCCATGCAGTACAACGACGGCTACACGGACAACATCTATACTTTTGCGAACAACATCAACACCATCGAGGGAGGCTTCCACCTTGTTGGCTTCCGCTCCGCGCTCACGCGCTCCATAAATGATTACGCGGCGCAGAGCAACGGCAAGGGAAAGGAAGTGAAGATTTCCGGCGAGGACCTGAAGGAAGGGCTTGCAGCGGTTCTGTCAGTCAAGCTGTCGCACCCGCAGTTCGAGGGGCAGACGAAGACAAAGCTTGGCAACAGCGAGCTGAAGGGAATTGTGGAATCCATTGTGGGCGAGAAGCTGAAAGAGTACCTTGAGGAAAACCCGGCAGAGGGCAGGAAAATGCTGGAGAAGGCGACAAGCGCAGCAAATGCGCGCGAGGCTGCGCAGAAGGCGCGGGAGCTGGTGCGCCGCAAGGGCGCCATGGAGTCGGGCGTGCTTCCTGGAAAGCTTGCGGACTGCTCGGAAGAGGACCCGGCAAAGTCGGAAATTTATATCGTCGAGGGAGATTCCGCCGGGGGCTGTTTTTCAGGAGACACCAAAGTCGCGCTTTTGGACGGCAGGAGCCTGAGCTTCAAGGAACTTGTGGAGGAAGACAAGCAGGGCAGGAAGAATTATTGCTACACCATAAAGGAAGATGGAAGCATTGGCGTGGAGCGGATAAAGAATCCGAGGGTGACGAGGAAAGATGCGGAAGTCGTAAAGGTGGTGCTTGATAATGGGGAGGAAATTGTCTGCACCCCTGACCATCTTTTCATGCTCAGGGACGGCAAGTATGCAAAAGCAGAACAACTGGCTTCGAAATTATCCATAATGCCGCTTTACCGAAAGCTTTCTGAGAGGAAAGGGCGCATAACAATCAAGGGCTATGAGATGGTCCTTGACCCAGTGGCATCAACGTGGATATTCACTCATATTCTTTCAGACAAATACAACCTGGAACATGCAAGATACCTGCCTGCGGCTGGTGCGTATAAACACCATGTTGACTTCAAGAAGCTGAACAATAATCCAGACAATTTATTGCGGATGGGCAAGGAAGCGCATTTTGCACTGCATTCATCCATGGCGAAGGAAATACTTCAGAGCGATGATGTAAGACAAAAGGCAAGGGAAGCGCACATGAAACCAGAATATAGGGAAAAAATGAGCAAGCGCATGTCCGAACCCGAAATGAAAAAGATGCTGAGTGCAAGGGCAAAAAAGCAATGGAAAGATGGCGAATACAAAAAATACATGACAGGCAAGTGGGAAAAATTCTACAAGGAAAATGAGGAATACCGTCAGGCCAACAATGCGCTCCTAAGGAAGATAAAGGATGAATACTGGGCGGATGCGGAAAACCGGAAATTGCAGTCTGAAAGGGTGAGGAAGCATTATGAAAACCACCCGGAAGCAAAGGAAATCCTGAAAGAGATTGCAAAGAAAGAGTGGGATAACCCTGAACTTCTGGCTTGGAGAAAAGCCCAAACCAGCAAACAATGGACTCCGGAGTTCAGGAAGAAGAGGAAAGAAGCCTACAATAAGACTTATTATTCACATAGCCTGGCATGCATGAAGAAAGTGCTGAAAGAATGCGGCAGCCTTGAGAAATACGATGCTGCGAGAATAAAGAAGAATGACAAGAACCTGCTTCGGAAGAAAACAGTTGTTGATAGATTCTTCCACGGAAGCGAGAAGGAAATGCTCGAAGCAGTAAAAAATTACAACCACAAGGTGAAAGAAATAGTGCGCCTCGCTGAAAAGATGGATGTATATGACCTTGAGGTGGAGGGCACGCACAATTTTGCGCTTGCCGCGGGCGTTTTTGTCCACAATTCGAGCAAGCAGGGCAGGGATAGAAAATACCAGGCAATTCTTCCGCTGCGCGGGAAAATATTGAATGTGGAAAAGGCGCAGATAGCGAAAATACTCGGAAGCGAGGCGATACGCACGCTCATCTCCGCGCTCGGCACGGGCTTTGGCGAGGACTTTGACATAACGAAGCTGCGCTACCACAAAGTGGTGATAATGACTGATGCGGACGTGGACGGCGCGCACATAAGGACGCTTCTGCTCACGCTATTCTTCAGGTACCTGCGCCCGCTTGTGGACAAGGGGCATATCTTCATTGCCCAGCCGCCGCTTTACAAGCTCAAGCGCGGCAAGGACGAGAGGTATGCATACGCGGATGCAGAAATGGAGAGGATGATGAAGGAGATGGGCGGGGCAGAGGCGGTCGGCATGCAGCGCTACAAGGGGCTGGGGGAGATGAACCCCGAGCAGCTTTGGAGCACCACCATGGACCCGTCCGCGAGAATCCTTTTGCAGGTGACCGTGGACGACGCCATGAAGGCGGACGAGATATTTACCATACTGATGGGCGACGCGGTGGAGCCGCGCAAGGAGTTCATAGAGCAGCACGCGAAGGAAGTGAAGAACCTGGATGTTTGAGATTTGAGGAAACAGATGAGGAGTGGGAACTGCATGGTTTTGATTTTCCAAACAACGGCGCATGCCCAGGATATCCATGGCAGGATAGCCGAGGCAATCGGCAGGCTGTCCAATAAGACGCCAAATGAGCTTTTGGAAGAGAAAGGCGAACATGGCTACAGACTGAACCCGGAGCAAAACAAGAGCAAACGCGAGATTGTACAGAATTTCTACAATGTGCTCAGGCAGTTCAAGGACATTGCGCTTTTGGAGAATTACCTGAAGGTGCTGAAGGGATTCCAGGCTGAGAAACCCGGAGAGCCCGGCTTGGCGGGAGACTGGCTGATGCAGTTTGGCGACGGCTCCAAGCTCACCAGAGCAGGCGCAAAAAGCCTGCTGGATTTCCTGGTTGCGATAGAGGATTCGCGCGCAAAGTGGGAGGGGAAACGCAAGGGGGGATTCATGCCAGGGCAAAGCGCGCCTTCGCCATCGCAGCTTGAGAGGGCAGGCAATTTTATGAGCCGAAGGATTGACTATGGGAATATTGCCGGCGCCAGGCTTTCGGTCTTGCCGGAAATGGTGGCAGAGGCGGCTGGGCAGCTTGAGACAGGCAAGATGGACGGGTACTTCAGCATTTATTTCGGCGATGGCTTTTCAAAAGATTGCCTTGATATCGCAAAATTCAGGAATTTCCTCACTGTTGCAAAAACAGGGCAGTATTATGGCGAAATGAACAAGATTGCCTTGGATTCCGAACTTTTGTCAGATGCCGCTGCAATGGAGCAATTCTTCAAGGGCGTGCAGGCAATGGAGGCCCGCCTGGAAAAGGAAGCGGGCTTTTTTGGCTGGCCGGTAGCCCTGATAAACCGTTTTATCAGGAATTTGCCGCCGGGATTGGCGCCTCAGGAAAGGCTGAAAGGAGTTGGAAATGAAGTGGAGAAATTCATCCAGGAAAACCCTATTGCCATGTTCAGGCAGGAACAGAAAGAGATGAAGGGGCTGGAAGGCAAGTATGAGGAGAAGACCATCCCTGTGGCGCAGATGCCTGAAGGCAATCTGGACAAGGTGGAAGTTGTCTGGCAGGGGCAAGCAGCCATATTCGACAAATCCAGCTCGCAGGAGCTGCTCTACACGTTCAATGCAGTCAATTGCTCTGCACTTGTGGTGATTGTAAGGGATGGGAGCGGGGAAGTCAGCAAAGTCTGCCTTGCGCACGTGGACCCGGGCATGAGGGACGAGGAAGTGGGCAGGCTGTTCGCCGAAATGCAGCAATATGGCAAGCTGGATGTTTACATATTTGGCGGGATTTTGGAAGCAACCCAGAAAATCTACAAGCATGCCAAGAAAGCAGGGGCAAACATAAGCATGAGGAAAGACAAGATTGAGTATGACAATATGGCGCCGGATGCGATTTCGGTTGACAAGGCAGGCAAGATATATGACGGGAACATTCCTAAGTATAATGATATGGAGAAGGCAAACATGATCAATGAAACTGAAAGAGACAGCAAGTGGAGCGATGTAGACCAGACTATACACATAAGATACGTGAAATAGCTAAGTTGATTTCATGGCAGACGAAGACAAGGGATACCAGCACGGAAGGATTCAGCCGCGCGCGGTGGAGAAGGAGATGCGCACTTCTTACCTAGATTATGCCATGTCAGTCATCGTTGGCAGGGCGCTTCCCGACGTGCGCGATGGCCTGAAGCCAGTTCACCGGCGCATATTGTTCGCAATGTACGAGCTGTCAAACACCCATGACAAGCCGCACAAGAAGTCCGCGCGCGTGGTCGGCGAGTGCCTTGGAAAATTCCACCCGCACGGCGACGTGGCGATTTACGATTCCATGGTGAGGATGGCGCAGGACTTTTCCATGCGCTACATGCTCGTGGACGGGCAGGGCAACTTCGGCTGCTTTACAAAGGACACGAAAGTGAGGCTGGCGGATGGGCGGAATGCCACCTTTGAGGAAATAGTCGGGGAATGTGCAGAAGGAAAGCGAAACTATGCATTTACAATTGATGAAAAGGGGAAAATTAACATCGGGGAAATTCTGCGCCCCAGGCTGACAATCAAGGATGCAAAGATAATGAAAGTAGTCCTTGACAATGGAGAGGAGATACGCTGCACATTAAATCACAGATTCATGCAACGCAGCGGCGAATACAAGGAAGCACAACACCTGCAGCCGGGCGACTCGCTTATGCCGTTGTATGCGAGGTTATCCACAAAGGAAGACGACCCGAACATGAAAGGATACTCGATGGTGCTGCAGCCGGATGAGGAAAAGTGGGCGTATGCCCACCAGCTTTCGGATGAATGGAACATTGAACATGAGGCATATCTGAGGTCTGCAGGCAGAATAAGGCACCATGTTGACTTCAACAAGCTGAACAACAATCCGGACAATATTAGGAGAATGCATTGGAAAGAGCACTGGCAGACGCATTACCACTTAACTTCAGAAAAGCACAAAAAAGATGAGAACTACAGGGCAAGCCTGGCAGAGGGAAGGGCTGAATTCTGGAGTGAACCTGAAAATAGGAAAAAATATTCTGAACGAATCAGCACAAGAAACAGGAAAAACTGGGCACAGCCTGTTTATAGGTTGAAAATGCGAAGGATGCTTAGTGCCGTTAACAAAGCATATGTTGCAGCGCATCCTGAAAAAAGGCAGGAATTTAGCGGGAGATTGACAAGAACTCTGAAAAGGTTGTGGCATAATCCACTTTATCGGGCGGCAATGCATCAAAATATCATCAAAGGAAACAAGAATCATACCACCAACTCCAGTGGAAAGGTAAAATTCATCAAGATATGCAAAGCAGTCCTTTCGGAAGGAGGACCCCTTTGTGAAGAAGCTTATGAGAGAAAAAGGAATCAGCTCTACAAATATGGCTGCGCCACCACTTGGAACACGGGCTTGCACAAATACTTCGGCAATGATGCCAACCTCATTCTTTGCGAGATAAACAAGAACCACAAGGTTGCAAGGACGGAAATATTGCCAGAACACGAAGACGTCTATGATTTAACGGTCGATGGCACGCATAATTTTGCCTTGGCTGCAGGGGTGTTTGTCCACAATTCGGTGGACGGGGACAATGCAGCTGCCATGAGGTACACCGAAGCAAGGCTTTCCAAGTTTGGCGAGGAGCTTCTGACCGACCTTGACAAGGAGACAATTGATTTCGCACCGAACTTCGACGCCACGCTCAAAGAGCCCCTGGTGCTTCCGTGCCGCGTGCCCAACCTCATAGTGAACGGCTCGTCGGGGATTGCGGTCGGCATGGCGACCAACATGGCGCCCCACAACCTGTCCGAAACCGTGGATGCACTGGTTGCAATGATAGACAAGCCGGGCATGCCCCCGGAGATGCTGCGCGCGCTCATCCCCGGCCCCGACTTCCCCACAGGAGGGTACATCGTGGGCAGGCGCGGCATTGCGGACGCATATGCCACAGGCAGGGGGATAATCCGCGTGAGGGGCAAGGCTGAAATCATCACTGCCAAGGAAAAGAAAACGCAAATTGTCATCACCGAAATGCCCTACCAGGTGAACAAGGCGGAATTCATCAAGCACGTCGCGGAGCTTGCGCGCGACAAGAAGCTGGAAGGCATTGCCGACATCGCGGACAGGTCTGACAGGAAAGGCATGCACGTGGAGATAGCGCTCAAGAAGGACGCGAATGCGGACGTGGTGCTCAACCAGCTTTACGCGCACACCGAGCTGGAGGGCACGTTCGGCATAAACAACCTGGCGCTTGTGAACAATGAGCCGAAAACGCTTTCCATGCCGCAGCTGCTGTTGGAGTTCCTTGCGCACAGGAAGGAAGTGGTGAAGAGGAGGAGCGCGTTCGAGCTTCGCGTGGCGCAGGAAAGGAAGCACCTGGTGGAGGGCTTGCTGCTTGCGGTCGCAAAAATTGATGCGGTCATAAAGGTTGTCAAGACCGCCAAGGTGCCCCTTGAGGCGCTCATGTCCGAGTTTTCGCTTTCCCAGAAGCAGGCAGAGGCGATACTGGAGATGAAGATACGGAAACTGTCGGCGCTGGAAAGCGGGAAGCTGAAAGAAGAGGGCGTGGAGCTTTCGAAAACGATTGACTATTTTACAGGCGTGCTTGCCGATGAGAAGAAGATATACGGGATCATCAGGGCGGAGCTTGGCGAAGTGAAGCAGAAGTACGGCGACAGGAGGAGGACGGAAATTATCGACGATGACGGCGAAGTCGAGATGGAGGACCTTATTGCCGAGGAGGATGTCGCGGTCATAATCACCCAGGATGATTACATAAAGCGCGTGCCCATATCCGAGTACCGCGCGCAGAGGCGCGGCGGCAGGGGCGTGATAGGGAGCGAAACCAAGGAGGAGGACCAGATAAAGGACATCATGCTTGCCTCCACGCACGATTACCTGCTTTTCTTCACGGAGAAGGGCAATGTGCACTGGCTCAAGGTGTACAGGATTCCGTCTGGGGGAAGGTATGCCATGGGCAAGGCCATCGTGAACCTGCTTTCGCTTTCCGGCGAGAAAATCGCGGCGTGGATAAAGACAAGGGCGTTCTCGGGCAAGGAGTTCCTTGTGATGCTCACCAAGAAAGGGATTGTGAAGCGGAGCAGCATGGCTGATTACTCGCGCCCCCGAAACGGCGGGATAATTGCAATCACGCTGAAAGAAGGCGACGCTTTAATTGACGCCAAGAAGACGGACGGGAAGCGCGAGCTCATACTTGCCACTGCTGAAGGGAATGCCATACGCTTCAAGGAGGATGACGTGCGCGAGATTGGAAGGACGGGCCAGGGAGTGATAGGCATAAGGCTGGAGGACAAGGACTCCGTGGTGGGGATGGCAACTGATGAGACCGAGACTTTGATGATTGTGACCGAGAACGGGTATGGCAAGAGGACGGACATTTCCGAGTACCGCCTGCAGTCGCGCGGCGGCAAGGGGGTAATCAACATCAAGACGCACGGAAGGAATGGACTGGTGGTGGGCATCGCGCCGGTGGTGGATTCGGACTCGCTGCTGCTCGTCTCGTCAGGCGGCAAGATGATACGCCTGCTTGTGAAGGACGTCAGCATCATTGGCAGGAACACGGGCGGCGTGCGCCTCATGAAGCTCGACGAGGGGGAGAAAGTGGTCGCGCTTGAGAAGGTCGCGGCTGGCGCGGATGCAGGGAATGAAACGGGCACGGAAAAGAAGGATGGCAAGCCTCCGCCAGAGCAGCCGCCATCGGATGGCGGCAGGAAAGGCAAGGAAGCTGATTCTGAAAATGAGCCGGAAAAAAAGAAAGAGGAAAAGAAGGAGCAGGACATCGCGCCGATAATCATTGCATAGCAATGGTTACGCATTTTGCCGAAGCAAAATGCTCGTCATAATCGCGTAAGCGATTATGATGCGTTTTCTGAAAGAAAACGGCACATCATTATTGCGTAGGCGATTATGATGCGTTTTGCCTCAGCAAAACGGCACATAATCATTGCGTGAGCGATAACGCGCTTGGTCTTCTGGAATTACAAGCGGCTCTTCCTGTCCCTTTCGGCTGCCTCGCTCAAATCCAGGCAATGCTGCTCGCCAGGCGTCAGGACGGGATGCACTTTTTTCAATATTTCCTCCTCCATCTTCGCCTCCTGCTCAGGAGGGAGATGCTTTTCCCTCAATGCCTTAAGTTCGTCCCTTATCGCAGGCGTAACCCAAATATACCCACCCATGGAACAAGATGTTTCTACCAGGCCTTTCGCCACGTATTTTTTCATGATCATCTTCGCATCCCATTCCATGTTGTATGAGGGGGGAGAAGCGTCGTAATCACATGCACGTGCACGTGGCCTGTCTGTATTGGCAGAAATGCCAGACGCGCCTTCGCCGAGCCTGCGGGTGAACTGCGCGCTTGTAAAAGGCCTGAACAGCGTGGCTGCGGGCGTCCTTAGGAAAATGTTGGTTGCCAATGCATCGCCTCCATAATATATTGTTATAATAAGTATAATGATAGGTTTAAAAATGAATTGGTCGCAGAAGTGCCCTGCCTGAATCAGCCGCGCAATGCTGCATCGTTAAGCCGCCCGCATGAGGATGCCTCTCAGCCATGCAACCAGCGCGTTTTCCCTTATCCTGCCTGCAAGCGCGAAAAGCGCGAGCGGAAGCAGGATGCTTGATGCGATGGTAAGGTCGCGCAGGGTTGCCAGGCCGCCGGGCGGGATGAGCGGCATTGTGCCCAGCCAGTAGTCCGAATAGTCGTTCAGCAGGAACCAGCAGATGGCAAGCGCGAGCGCTGCCAGCGTGATTTTCCCCTTTGGCATTATGGCAAGCCCTTCTGCAGCCATGCCAATATGCCCGAATATGAAGACGATTGAGACTGGAAGCAGGCCGGGCGCAAAATAGTAGCTGGAATGGAAGAGGAGGATGAATACCGTCCAAAGCCCGTACTTCACCATGCCAACGGACACGATGAACGCGAAGATGTCGTTGCGGATGATGCCGAAGATGATGAGGAGGGCGAGGAAAACGTAAAGCGGGCAGTCGGGCACGAAGATGGCAAGATAAGCGGGGTGCAGGGCGAACTGGCCGGCATAGACACTGGCGCCTATCAGGACCCCCAGGGCATTGAGAAGAATTGCCATCCAGAAAAGGATTGTTTCGGCTTGCCCCTTCATTTGCCCGCCCTGCCTGCGCGGGCTGCATTTGCAGCGCCCGTTCTTTTCACAGGCACCCCGCCGGTTTTATTCCTGCGCGCCTGCCTTTTTCCGCCCAGCTTCCTGGCAGGCACCCCGCCCCAGGTTTCGCCTGCCGGGATGTCCCGGTTCACCAATGACATTGCCGACACCGACGCGCCCTCGCCTATCATCACGCCGGGAAGCACGGTGCAGTTCGCCCCGAGCATGGCGCGCGCGCCGACCTCGACATTGCCCGTGCGGTATTCGCCCTGCAGGAACTCGTGGCCCAGAAGCACGGTGTTGTAGCCTATGATTGCGTCCTGCCCTATGGATATGCTCTCCGGGAAGAAGATGTCCACCGTGGCGCCCAGCCCCAGCGCAGCGCCGCCTGCCACGCGCGCGCCTGCAACGCGCAGGAGGAAGCGCTTGAGGGAAAGCGACGGGGCATAGCGCGCGGCGTAGATGAGGAGGAAATTCATGCAGACGCGGGCCGGGTGCCTCGCCTCATGCCAGCGGCGGAGGGAGTTGCCGGCGCACTTGTGCACGATGATTCTGCGCATGGGATAATTCCGGGAAGCGGGGTTAAATAGCTTGCCATGCCGCGGCAAGGCAGGGCGGATGGCGCGCCAGGCCTACCCAAGGTCAACCAGGTATTTTTTCGCTGCATCCGACAGCACGTACCAAAGGGAGGTGATGAGGAAGACCGCCGATGCGGATATGAAGGCGAAAAAGCAGACAAGGGCGGAAAGCGGGCTTTCGTCACGGAAGAAAATCGCAAGCGTGGAAAGAGAGAGGAACAGGATGGAGAACAGCGCCGAGACGAAGATGCGCTTCCTGCTGCCGAACGTGCGGAGGACAAGCCCGTCGCCCGCAAGCGCAATGCCTACGCCCATCAGCACGCCTGAGAAAAATGCGAGGAAAATGATGTCAAAGCCGCGCGAGAAAGCCTCGAGGGCGCCTAGGCCGGGCAGGGAGGAGGCGATTTCCGCAATGAGCGAGATGGCGCCGATGAGCATGAGGGCCGCGCCTGCCGCGAAGAGCGCATTGTGGAACTTCAGGTCCATATGCCCCTTTCTCCCCCCGCCTTATTAATCTTTTTGCAGAAAGGGCACGCGGCGACAAGCATGGAAGAAGACAGGGGCGGCCTTGGAAAGAGGAAAGGGTCGATGAGGAACATCACGGCCGACGGCATGGCATACTCCGTGATGGCCGGGCTTGGCGATGCCTACCTCCCTGCCTCGCTCGTGCTTTTAGGCGCGAGCGATTTCTGGATAGGCATGCTTGCCGCGCTGCCCCAGCTTTTCGGGGGGGTTTCGCAGTCGTTTTCGCTTTCCGCCCTTAGGCTTGTGAAGGACAGGAAGATCATGGTGATGGCTGGCGCGGCTTTCCAGGCCCTCACCTGGCTGCCCATCATCGCGCTTTTGCTCTGGCCGGGCGGGCTTTCGGTCCCGCTCATAATATTCTTCTTCTCGCTTGGCGCAGGTGCCTCGCTCATGACAAACCCGGTCTGGTCAAGCTGGGTGGCTGACATCGTGGAGCAGAACGAGCGCGCGCGGTTTTTCGCCAACAGAAACAAGCTCATGCAGGTGATGCTTTTCGCCGTGACATTCGGCGGGGGCATGCTGCTGCGCGAATTGCAGCTGAACTATGCGGTTGCCACTTCGTTTGCCATAGTCTTCGGCATCGCCTTCCTTTCCCGCGCAGTCACGCTGCTGTTCCACATGCGCACCGCGAACGTGCCTTATGAAACCAGGCTCATGAACGAGATAAAGACAAAGCACCTTTTCCTGCTGCCCTCATACAAGAACGAGCTGTGGTTCCTTGCCTTTGTGGCGCTCATGAATTTCTCGGTGCAGTTCGCCTCGCCGTTCTTCACGCCCTACATGCTGAACCAGCTGGGCATGGACGTAGGGACGCTGGGCATATTGACGGCGATTTCCATCATCACGAAGGTGATATTCTTCCCGTATTGGAGCGCTGCCATTGACAGGTTCTCGAACAGGACGGTGCTCATCGCAACCGCCTTCATGGCGCCGCTTGTCCCCCTGCTCTGGCTTTTCTCTGGCAATTTCTGGATGCTTGCGGCATTCCAGGTTTTCTCAGGCTTCATCTGGGCGGGCTATGACCTGTCCATGTTCAACTCGGCGCTCTCGCTTGTTGGGCGCGAGCTTCGCCCCTCATTCATCTCGAAGTACAATGCGTTCTCGTGCATTGCAAACGCCGCAGGCGCGCTTGCAGGCGGGCTTTTCCTCTCCATGTATCCGGGCGTTGGCTTCCTGGGCTTTTCAGGTATACTTCTCGTCTTCCTGCTTTCAGGGGTGATGAGGATGGTGGTGGTGCTTGGCTTTGCGCCCCACCTTGCCACAAGCAAGGATATTGCCAACACCACGGCAGACCGCGCGATGGTGTTCAGGCTGGTTGCGGTCTACCCCACCCAGGGCGCGGTGCACCAGGTGATGGACGGCTGGGACTTCACGAGAAAGATAGTGGGAAGGAGCACGGAGTCCAGCGGAGAGATGCTGCGCGAGGGGATTGAGGCGACTGAGGAAATCGTGAAGGAAGGCGGAAGGCACCTCATGTCAAGGCTGGGAAGGAAAGGGAAACTGTAGGGGTGGCAGAGGCAGGAAATGCGGAGGAGGGAGGCGGCAGAAAGCTGATGTCGAAGATTTCAAGGAAAGGCAGGCTATAGGGGGCGGGCAAGGCAGCAAATGGGAGGGGGAAGGAAGCAGATGTCCAAGATTAACAGGAAGGGAAGGCTGTAACTGCTGCGCCTGCGCAGGTTTTTTGCCCTGCTAGCGGCAGCGACCCCGCATGTTGCCGACAACATTGGTCATTTCCTCGCAGTATTTGACAAGTTGCACTGTCTCGGCAATGTTTTTCAGGGCGGCATCGTCCTTGAGGTGGTAGGAGTATACTTCTGCCAGCATCTTGAAGCTTGCAGGCCCGCCCAGGCTCAAGGCGTGCATAAGGGACTTGAAAATCTTCTCTTTCTACCCCTTTTCATGATAGGCGCCAAGGCGCAAAACACTGAGTAGCGTATCGGGCGCAAATTTGCATGCTGCTATGGTGGCTGCCTGGTAATCCTTGCTGCCCAGGAGGTCTTCCTGCTCAAACAATGAAAAAATCGGGTAGTGTAGGAGGAATTTCACATCCTCGTCATTCTTGGCATCGAGGGCAGTGGTTATGATGGCGTTGGCAGCCTTGGAAAAGCCTTGCTTTGCCAGATTGACCATGTCATATTCCGCAATCTTGTTGATTACATATTTCCGCTGGTATTGGGAAATTCCATCATTGAGAAGATAGTTGAGGACTTTCATGCGCGCCACCATGCCTAAGAACTGGAGGTTTTCCGCGAATTTGGCAAATTCAGCTTTGAATTTGTATTCTTTTTCAGCCTTTTCCTTTTCGCGCGTGAACGGCTCGATTGCCTTGCGCGCCAGCGCCACGCGCTTCTCCCTTTTAAGGAATATATTCTGGATAATCGCCTTGCTGTAGAACGGAAATGCCTTGAATTGCATATAACCCCCCAAACAGCCTGTTTCTGCAACATCCATTATAAAAAGCTTGGGGATGCGGCGACGGCGAGCAGGCGCGGATACCTTTTTAAAGAGTTGCAATAAGTAAATATTCATGTCGGCTAAGATGATTAGGAAAGAGAGGCTCGAAGAGGCAGCCAAACCTGAAAAAGGCGCCTTCAAGCTCCCTGAAGCCAGGAAACCCGCGGGAAAACGGGCGAAAATCGCTGAACTGAAAGCCAAGCTTTCCGAGATGGTGGGCTACTGCTACAGGCCGGATGACTTTACGTATAAAAATCCGTATGAAAAAGTCCCGATTGCCACAGAATATATGGACCAGTATACATGCCATTCCACATTAAACCGTCTTGTGAAGGCACAAAATACGATTGCAGTATATCTTGGGAACAGGGGTGAGAGCCCGGAAATGGTGGACATGGCGCTTGAGCAAATCAGCATTCTCCGTGATTTCTATAATTCCTTGCCGTATGAAACCATGATCGGGAAGGAGGAATTCTACCCTCTTTTCACTGCCAGGGCGCTTCTTGAGAGACTGGGAGAATATGTGGAGAGGAACGCTCCATATTGGAAGGAAAGCCGCGAAAACGCGCAAGAGGATGTGAAGACCGTGCAAGCAACTGTCCTGGCAATTCGGGAAGTGCTGTTTATTTACGATAATGGCGTTATCAAAGTAGCATCTGAACTCAATAGCAATGCGGTGGGCGGCTTTATCCATATACCTATCCGGAAGCAGAAAGGCGGGCAATACCTGCTTGAGCCGCTGGAAAACGGCGTTGAGGCGCTTAAGGCTGAGCTGTCCCTGCTTGCAAGGTATTATTTCAAGGGCATGGCCATCAGGGGCATGAGCATTCACAACAAATGCGATGCGGCTTTTATTAAACCTGAATTGAAGGACGAGAAAAGGGAGGAGGCTTATGAGGTGCTGGAAGCGATAAAGGGGAAGTACAATTCCATACCGTTTGGGAGCCTTCATGACAATCCTTCGTACTACCATCTTTTCACTGCAAAAAAAGTCATCGAGCAGATAGAAAACGAATTAGGGGTATTTTTCTCCCTGGAAAAGCCTTCGCAGGACGATGTCAAAAGGGTAGGAGTGGCTACGCGCACATTGGAGGAGATTGGGTTTGTGTATGAGTGTAGGATGACAGACATATACCAAAAGATACGCTCGACTCCGGGTAATGAAAAATACACCATAGCTGTGAATATGATGGATGGCAGGGTATGGTACAACTGGATCCCGTTTTGCTGATTTTTCAGGCGCGGCCCAGGCATCTCTCTTTTATTCTTTCCTCCGAGAAAGGTAGCTATGCATGACCTGGATGTGAAATGGCAGGGGAAATGGGCCGAGAAGCGCGTTTTCGAGCCGCAGGCAGGCGCAATTGAGTCGTCGCCAGCGACGACTGCTCGCCACTTGCAGCGGCAAGTGACGACCGCGCAGAAGTTCTACCTTACAGCGGCATTCCCCTACCCCAATTCGCCCCAGCACATAGGGCATGGAAGGACTTACACCACCACGGACATTTACGCACGCTACCAGAGGATGCGCGGAAAGAGCGTGCTTTTCCCCATGGGCTTCCACGTGACTGGCACGCCGATTCTTGCCATGGCAAAGAGGATTGGGGAGAAGGATGAGGAAATCCTGTCCATTTTCGAGAATATTTACGGAATCCCGCGCGCGGTTTCCGCAACGCTCACCGACCCGCGCGACCTGGTTGCATATTTTTCGCGCGAAATAGAGGCTGGCATGCGCGAGATGGGCTATTCAATTGACTGGCGCCGCAAGTTCTACTCCTTTGACGCGCAGTTCAACAGGTTCATCGAGTGGCATTTTGCAAAGCTTGAGCAGGCAGGATACATTACAAAGGGCGAGCACCCTGTGCCGTGGTGCCCGGTCGGGCAAACCGCGATTGGCGCGCATGACACCAAGGGGGACCTGGACCCGCAGATAGAGGAAGTAACGGGGGTGCTGTTTCCGTATGATGATGGAGCACTCATCTGCTCCACTTATAGGCCCGAGACCATTTACGGAGTGACCAATATTTGGATGAACCCCGATGCCGTTTACCTGAAGGTGAAGAATGAAAAGGACGGGAAGGCGTACTACATTTCAAAGGACGTTTTCACTGCGCTTTCCATGCAGCTGCCTTTTTCCATCGTGGAGGAGGTTTCAGCGCAAAAGATGATGGAAAAAAAGGCGAAAAACCCCATCACTGGAGAGGAGCTTCCCATTTTCCCTGCAACTTTCGTGGACCCCAAGCATGGCACTGGCGTGGTGATGTCAGTGCCTGCCCATGCGCCGCTGGATTACCTTGCCTTGAGGGACGCTGGCTTGGATGGCAGGATAAAGCTCAAGCAGGTGCTCGCATTATCCGGGTTTGGCGCTTTCCCTGCAAAGGAGATTGTGGAAAGGATGGGCATAAAGTCGCAATCAGACACGCGCGCAGAGGAGGCGACAGCTGAGATTTACAAGAAAGAGGCGCACACAGGCGTGATGATGGCGGGCGAATTTGCGGGCATGAAAGGCATGGAGGCAAAGGAGAAGATACGCGCGAAGATGATTGCCGATGGCAGCGCGCTTGCCCTGTACGAGATTTCAAACTCGCCGATTTACTCCCGCTATGGCGGCCTGGTGGGAGTGAAAATTGTGCGCGACCAGTGGTTCATTGACTATGGCGACGAGGCATGGAAGGCGCAGGCGCGCGAGTGCCTCGCAGGCATGAGCATACTGCCGCAGAAGACGCGGCACGAGTATGAGTACATAATCTCTTGGCTTCGGCAAAAGGCATGCACGCGCTCTGCAGGATTGGGCACTGCCTTCCCGCTGGACAGGACAAAGATGATTGAGGCGCTTTCCGACTCCACCATCTACATGGCATTCTATACCATATCGCACATTGCAATGAAGATGAAGCCGGAGGAGCTTTCAGAGAAGCTGTTTGATTACGTATTCCTTGGCAAGGGAAGCAGCGCAGGGCTGCCAAAAGAGGCGGAAGAGATGCGCCGCGAGTTTTCCTACTGGTACCCGCTGGATTCCAGGCACTCTGCCACAGACCTGGTGCACAACCACCTCACATTCCTCATATTCAACCATGTCGCCATTTTCCCCCGCGAGATGTGGCCGCGCCAGATTGTGACGAACGGGTTTGTGCTGATGGATGGCAAGAAGATGAGCAAGTCCATGGGCAACATCATCCCGATACGCGCTGCGGTGAAGCAGTTCGGCGCGGATGCCATACGCTTTGTCGTGGTGTCAGGGGCGGATTTGTCCTCAGATACTGACTTCAACCGCCCTGCGGTGGAAGGAGTGATTTCGCGCCTGAAATTCATGAAAGAGGCAATGGCAAAATACGCCAGTATTTTGCCAGCAGTTGAACCCGAAGGTTCAACTCCAATGGAAAAATTCGCCAGAAATTTTCCAGCAGTTGAATCCAGGGATTCAACTCCAATGGAGAAGCATGCATCTGCCGCCGACGGCAAAGGGATGGCGCAAGGCAAGAAGGCAGGCGCTGGAAAGAGCGCGGCGATGGAAAACAGGGATGATATTGCAGGCAGGTGGCTGCTTTCGCGCATGCACAAGAGGGCGATTGCCGCGCCATCAATGTATGAGAATTTCCAGCTGCGTGAGCTTTCATTGGAACTGCTTTACAATACTTTCAATGACCTGCAGTGGTGCCTCAAGCGCGCAAGCAAGCCGCAGCTGCGCGAGTTTTTCGAGATGTGGGTTCCGCTTGTGGCGCCCATCGTGCCGCACTACGCGGAGGAGATGTGGGAGGCGCTAGGGAAGAAGCAATACGTTAAAGACGCGCCATTCGTTGCTCTTGCCGAGCTCCCGAAAGGCGATGAAAAGAAAGTGGACGAGAGGCTTGAGGCTGCGGAAGACTACATTCTCCGCGCGCGCGAGGACATTTCCTCCATCCTGAAGCTCATAAAAAAGGACAAGCCTGCAAAAGTGGAGCTGTTTGTTGCCGCGGAGTGGAAGAGAAAGCTGCGCGCAATTGCCGCGCGCGAGAAGAAGTTTGATGTTGCCATGAAAGCAGCCATGGCTGATGCGGAAATCAAGCCCCATGCCGCGCAGGTAGCAAAGGTGCTGCAGAACTACATGAAGAACATCGGCGCGCTGGGGGAGACGCCAACCGCGGAGTTTGAGATGGGCGCGCTCCTGTCGGGAAAGAAGCTTCTTGAGGATGAGCTTGGCTGCCCTGTTTCGGCTGTGTTGGAAGAGGAGAGCGCCGTGCCAAAAGCTGCGTTTGCGCTGCCGGGAAAGCCGAGCATAATGATTTCCTAGCGAGGATACCACAATTTAAAAGGTGTGCATCTGAAATAGGGAAAGGTGCGTATATGGCAAATGGAAAGGGAATCAAAGTGCGTGTCTGGAAAGAAGGCGGAAACGTCCTTGTCAGAAGCGATGTTTTGCACATAACCACTTATGGGAAGACAACCCAGCAGGCGCTGGGGAATTTCAAGGAAGCCCTCACGCTCACGCTGGACGCAATGACTGAGATGAAACTTGCGAAAAAGCAGGTCTTCCCGTTTGAATTTGATTTGGGGATGCCTGGTTCTGATTTTTATGGGCGCGCTTCCAAGAATAAAGCCGTTGGAGCTTGTTAAGCTTCTTTCCAAGCTGGGGATAAATGTTGAGCGGCAGCGGGGCTCGCATGCGCAGCTGCGCGGCATTTACAACGGCGAAATGAGATTCACGACCATCCCAATACACATGGGCGAGGAACTGCCGAATGGCATACTTCTCGCCGTGCTGAAAGACTGCGGCATAAAACGGAAGGACTTCGAGAAAATGCTGCGGAACAAGTGAGGGCACGGCAAAGTTCGCGCTGCCGGGAAAGCCGAGCATTATGATATTCTAGTGCGTAGGCACTATGACCGCAGTATTTATGCGCCCGACTTCTTCCGGCTTCACGTCCTCATTAAAGGCATCGGAAAGGTAAACCCAGTTGGCGCGGTTATTGCAGAGGCTCGCCATATTGGCAGCCATTTCCTTGTTGCCTAGTTCCAGGAATATGTTGGTCGCTTCGGCAAAAAGTTGCCCAGGAAGAAGAACATCGCCAAGCCACGTATTGCGCGCCATGGCGCTGCTTATTGCGATGGCCCGAAGCTTCTTTGAATGGCCATTGATTTCGAGGAGTTTCTTGTATAGGACGAGGCTTTTATCAAGTTCCTGAAGCCTTGACTCGATCGAATAGCTCATGTATTCCAGATTCCGGGAAACCCTGACAAAAATGCCGCACATGCAGCGCGCTGCCTGCCTTGCGTACCTTGCCTCGTAATATGCTGGCGCCACATCATTGTATCTGTCAGGGTCGAGTTGCAGTGCCCTTGCAAGCTTGTGCTCGCATTTTTTCAGGTTGGAGCACGCAAGGCGCAGCTCCTTGCGCTCCGACTCCCCGAGTGTATCCCTGAGTTTGAGTTTATCCACAGTGCCTTTGGCGTTGCTGTAAAGTGATTTTGCTGCTTGGATTAGGAAGGCGGCTTCCTGCTTATCCTTCATTAGTTTTTCACTAGGCGGAGCCCGCTCTTTGGCGAAAAACTGGAACGGGTTCAGGGCTCTGAGCATCACAGCGGATTTAGTCTTGAACGTCATGCAATACCACCAAGGAACATTTGCCTGAAGTGTTTAAAAGTGTTCCTGTGCCTGCGCGCAAGCGGCACTCGGATGCACAGGGAACATTGGTTTCTTAAACCTGTTTTTGGAATATGATAGCATGGTCCGCTGCGCGAAAGTGAAACGGGAGGATGCCGAGAAGGAAAGGAAAAGGCTAGCCGAGGCTGGCGCGCTGGACAATATGCACATACCCATGCGCGGGCGCGGCTACGTTTATTTCCCTCTTGTGAAAGGCGCGAAAATCACGCTGCCCGTGGTGCAGAAACGGCTTGCAAGGAGGAGCGAGCGCCCCAAGACGCTGCGCGATGCCCTCGCGGGGAAGCTGACCGCGCGCGAGAGTGAGGAGATGGTCACCTCGTTTGATTTGGTGGGCGACATCGCAGTGGTGGAAGTGCCTGATGCGCTGCGCGCGAAAGAAAAGCTTATTGCCAAAGCGCTGATGGGTGCGCACCACAATGTGAAAGTGGTTGCGAAAAAAGTGGGAGGGACATCCGGAGAGTTTAGGATACGCCCGGTGGAAGTGATTGCAGGAGAAAAGAGGACGCGCACGGTTTACCGCGAGGGGGGCTGCGAGTTCGAGCTGGATTTGAACGAAGCGTATTTTTCGCCAAGGCTTGGGACTGAAAGGGGAAGGCTTTGCGCGCAAGTGAAGCCGCAAGAGAAGGTGATTGTGCCTTTTGCAGGCGTGGGGCCTTTTGCCATCAGGATGGGAAAAGCCGCTGCGGATGCGGAAGTGGTAGGCGTGGAATTGAACCCCGAGGCGTGCGCATTTTTCCGCAGGAACGTGGAGAGGAACAAATGCGGCAACGTGCGCGTATTGGAGGGGGATGTTGCCAAGCTGCTGCCCGGGAAATACGCCGGCTGGGCGGACAGGGCTGCAATGCCGCTTCCCAAGGATGCAAAGCAGTTCCTTGCTAACGTAATCCCGTGCCTGAAGAAGGGAGGCATTTTGCACTACTATTCGTTCGGGAGCATGGAAGAGCCGTTTGCCGGGGCTGAAAAGGATGTGCAGGAGGCATCCGCAAGGCTTGGGAGGAAGGCGCGCATTGTTTTCAGGCGCGTGGTGCGGCCTTATTCGAAGGATACCGAGCAGGTGGCAGTGGATGCGGAGATTTTATAAATTCCGCAAGGGAAAGGCGGGTTGGTGGGGATTTGGACTTGGAAAAGCAGCTGCAGGAAGCCATGCGCGCGGAAAGCGACCGCGCCCGCAAAAAGATGATATACGCGCTGGTCATGCTGTGCTGCGTCTATGTGGCGGCGATTGCCATCTACCATTATGCCGAGGGCTGGATGTGGGAGGATTCTGTCTATTTCACCACCTCCACCATAACCACGGTCGGCTACGGGGATTTGGTGCCTCATTCCTACTATGGCAGGCTGATAACCATCCCGCTCATGTGGATAGGCATTGCGGTGGGCTTCTACTTCATCTACACCCTGCAGGAATACGGCAGGGCGCGTGCGGAAGGAAGGATTGAGGAGATAGCGGGCCACATCGGCGGGTTTGCGGCAAGCGGCAGGAAGCACATGGGAAGGCTGGCCGGAAGGAAAAGGAAGTAATCTTGCCAATGCGTTGGGTTCATTTCCTTTGCCTGGATAGTTCCTTCAGCACTTCCGCCCCAACCATTTCGAATTCAGGCACCTCTTTCAGAAACTGGCCTAAATCCTGATCCCATTTGGGCTTAAACTCGCCGAGTTTGCCTTCCAACTTTGCCAGTTCGTATTCTTCGCGGTAATATGAGAATTTCCTGCAGATAAGCACGCCATCCGCCTTGACGCCATTCTTCAGCAGGAACCAAATATCGTACAGGTCCCTTGCAACCGTGCGCGAAAATGCCGCCTGGATTTTTTCGGCAAGTATTTCTTCCACCTGCAAGGTCAGCACGCCTGCCTTGCCAAGTGAATAGCTGTCAACCACTTCTTTCTCAACAGGGGGCAAGAAGGCATTTTCCCTGAAGCTGAAGTCAAAGCGTATCCGCTGCGGCTGCGCCAGGAACCCTGCGAATTTGATGGATATCCGAAGGCCGGCGCTCGTCTTCTCGTGCTCAAGACGGCCAAAACGGATGCCAAGAAGCTCCTTGTTTTCAAGCATGGCTTTCAGCAGGCGCGTTATCTCCTCCTGCCCGATCATTGGCGCGGTGAAATCCAAATCCTCGGAAAACCTCGCATTTGGGAAATAGACCTTCTTTATTGCCGTTCCTCCCTTGAACACCGCGCTGCCATTCAAAGCGGTCTTTGACAACTCAAGAAGCGCCACGGAAAGCGCGTAATCCTTCTCCATTATGGCCAGCGGTATGCCCTCCTTTACAGCCCTGGTCTTCAATTCCGCCAAATCCATCAGTATCCCCTCTGGAATTCAAGCACGTCCTCTTTTTTCAGGTTAACCTTTAAGCCCCACCTTTTTGAATATTGGAATTCCACTTTTTGGGCATTGGGCGCAAGCCAGGAAAAGCCGGCGAAGTTGCCCTCGATTTCCTTTGCGCGCTTTTCCAGCCCAAGAAGCTCAAGAAGAAACCCCAGCCGCCTGCGCACCACGCTTTTCCCGCCCTTTGCAAGTGCAGATAGTTTCCTCCAGTCAACATCGTGCCGTGAGTTCCAGATAGCCTTTGCCGCGCCTTCAATGCCGAAGCAGTATTCGGGAAATGCCAGTGCATCAAGGATGGTCTGCTCAACCGATGAGATATTGACGTTTGTGCCCGCAAATGATATCCTGGCATGATCGCCCAACCGCCTTTTTGCCACAAAGATGAATTTTGACTGCACAGCATCCAGGGGCTTTTTCTGCCTTGCCATTGCGACCATGACTGTCCTGGGCAGCTGTTCAGTCATGCCCCAATAGTTCATCGCAGCGGCAAACCCGATGTAGTAATCATCATTTCCAACCAGGCTGGGGACAATGGAAAATGCATTTTCAGTCCATAGCCCCTCCTGGCCGCTTTTGAGGGGAGCGAAAAGGTAAACGCCTTTTTGCAGCGTGATGATGCGCCGCTTGCCCTTCAGGCGCTTGATGACGTTCTTGACCGAAGCGTCGGATGTGCCAAGGATGTGCCGCGCCTGCGCTGTTGTGAAGATGGAGCTTTTTTCCTGTTCCAGTGCGAACAGCAGCTTTATCTCCTGTTCGCCGAATCTTTTTATTTTTTGTATATTCATAGTATCACTTAACGATACTTTTGTGATATAAAATTTATAAAGCTTGCTATGCAGAGATGGTGGTTTGCGCGCCCCATCTTGCTCGCGCTGGCGGCTTTGAAAAAGAAAAATAGAACGGATATTTACATGCCCTTCTTCTTCCTGCCTTTCATGTACATTGCCAAGCCGGCTATGCCCGCTACCACCACTACCACCACCAATGCGGTGAGGAGCAGTGCGCCTGTGTTGTCGGCAGGCTTTGGCGTGGGCGCGGCTGGCTGCACTACAGGCTGCGAAGGCGCTGCGGGCAGCTTGGTGGGAATCCAAGTGGTATTTTGCTGCGCGGCTGGAGTTGTCGGGGTGGTTGGCGCGGCTGCGGGCTGCTTCTTGTTGGCGCTCATTTCATAGATTGTGAAGTTCTTCACCCTGGAAGAGCCCACCCAGCCATTCACCGAGTAGGTGAGCGTCTTGGACTCGCCGCCTGCAAAGGTCGGGAAGTTGAAGCTCACTGTCCATCCCTCGCGCGAGGAGTACATGGGGTTGAAGGTTATCTCGTTTATCGCCGCGAACTCGGACGGTATCGTGTCCGAGAATGTGAAGTTCTCAAGGCTGCATGAGCTTCCGCCCGTGTTCTCAAGCGTGGTGGTGAGCACTGATACGCTGTTCGAGCTTGCAAGCTCGCGCGTCACTGTCACCTGGCAGGAGTTTCCGCTGCCAACGTCAACCGAGTATTCGGAGGTTGCCTTGGTGGATGCAGTGCTGCCTGAGCCGCCCGTTGAGCCGCCTCCGCTGCCTGAGCCGCCCGTTGAGCCGCCTCCGCCGCTGCTTCCAGCAGTGGTGAATGAGAGCGAGAGCTCGGCACTGGACTGGTTGAATTGGTTTATGCACCTTGCATAATAGCTGTATGTCGTGGCTGCTGTTGGCGCGGATATGGACCAGCTGTGCGTGGTGCCAAGCGTGGTGGTGTTTGTCATGCTGGCGTATGCCGTGCCAGATGTTGTGGAATAGCGGCAGGTTGCCGATTCGCTTGATGTGAGTGTCAATGTCACTGTCCCTACTGCCACATCAGTTGCCGCGGGCGCTACTCGGGTGAGCGTGGGGCCGGCGGTGTGTGTAACCGACAGGTTGAGGTGGTGCCTTGGCGGGCTTGCCGACCAGTTCTGCGCAGCCTCATTCACCGCGTATTCGCAGAATGCCTTGAAGGTCACGTTGTCGCCTGTGTCGCCTATCACCGTCATGAGGTAGTAACCAGTGGCATATGCCCCCACAGTGGTCCGGGAGTTCTCAATCGCGGCGCCGTTCACGTATGCGCATACCGAGGTGCCGTCAGGCGCCAGGGTGCCGTTGATGGACAGCTGGCCATCCCAGTCGCCCATTCCGGCAAAGAGCATGGAGCTTGCAAGCAATGCTGCGAAGAGCAGCGCGTTTTTTGCGACCATAGTACACCTCGTTTGAAGCTTGAAAAACAAAAACTGGAAAAAATAAAAAATTGGGAACTAGTTGAGCTCCAGCCTGTCGCTGGCGTTCATGTGTATCCAGTAGGGCAGGTTGTCCCAGTCGTTGAACACCGTCAGGGAGTTATGCGAGGAGTTGGTCTCGCTTGGGTCGTAGGACAGCCAGCAGCTTCCGCTCTGCGCAGAGCAGGACGTGCCGTTGCGGTAGTAGAGGTAGTTGTAGCTGCCCCCTATCCCGCCCTTGGTCTCAAGCACGTTCTTCACGCTGTAGTTCTCGTCCGTGAACGAGCTCAGGTTCTGCAGCACAATCTTGGGCAGCGGCATGTTGTTCCAGCCGAGGCTGAGGTCCTGCGTGTAGTTGTAGTTGCCCGCGGTGTTGTACGTGGTGTACAGCCTCACCGAGGAAGCCATTGCGCTCCCGTTCATGCTTGCGCAGGTCACGTATATGTTGTTCAAGCCCTGCGTCGTAAGATTCACGTTGCTGGTGTGCGCGGTCGTGCCCTGCCCGGTGCTGAAGTTGTATGCCATTGTGGCATACGACCTGTCCTGGAAGTCATAGCGGCAGTTGGCCAGGATGTTGGTGGTCACGTTTATCAGAACCGGCGAGGATGCTGAGGTGTTTCCCTGCGGCGAGGACGCTGTCACTGCCGGCAGGACGGTGTCAACGTTGAACGTGTGCGAGTTGTTCGCCACCATGGTGTTTGTCGCCAAATCCTGCGCGCCTGATATCTGCACAGTCATGGTGCTGGCAGTCGCGCTTGGGATTATGTAGGTAAAGCAGAACGTCGTGGAATCAGAGTCAGTGCAGTCATTAACGCTCTGCGCCTGGCTGCTGACCGCAATTGTCGGCGTGTTGCTGATGTTCTCGCTGAAGGTGACCTTTATCGTGCGCGGGGATACCGTCGCAGTGTTGAAGGTCAGCCCGTCTGAGTCAACAATCACCACCGTTGGCGCGGTTGCGTCGACCTTTGCAACACTGGTGCTGTTGTAGGCCACGCTGTTGCTTACGTTGTCGGATATCTGGTATTGGTACATGTAGCAGGTGTTGGTTGTCACATTGGTGTCAGTGTAGCTGCCGCTGACAGAGGTGTTAATCGTGGCAAAAGAGCCGAAGGTGCCGCATATGCCGTTTGCAAGGGTTGCATTCTTGCGCTGCAGCACGCCACTGGAGTTATTGAGGCCTGAGCCGTTGTCAGAGCCGGTTGCGTATGTCACTGCGATTGAAAGCGCGGTGTAGTATCCGTCGGTGTAGGACACCGAGCCGCCTGACGGGGCGGTGTTGTCGATGATGATTGTCGCGACGGCCGACCCCTGCTGGTTGAGCACCCTGTCAGGGACATCCAGTGTCAGGCTCTTGTTGCCGTCCACCCCACTGTCAGAGATTGTCAGGGCGCCCGTGCATTTGCCCGTTACGTTGTCGTAGAGCACTGTGCCGTTGAAGTTTGCTACCGAGAACGACGGGACGCAGTATGTTCCGTTGGCTATCCCGGAGCCTGTCTCGGTGATGTT
>JAPLWX010000025.1 GCA_026396415.1 Microcaldota archaeon | reverse complement strand
TAAACACGGTGTGCCATAGCATACCTAATTAGGTATGCTAATTAATAATACCATCAGTACAGTAAAATGTCATTTCCGAGAGAAAAACTAGAGTTAGGTAGGCATAGCATACCTAATAAGCGAGAAATTCAGGTCTGAGCATTCGCTTTGCTCATGCTCAGCACTGCTCGCCGCCTGATGGCGTCGATTGAGTTCTGAGCGAACCAACAAGGTGAGCGAAGAGCTCGAGATACGTAGCGCCGGAGCGCTACGCCGATTTTGAGTTCTGAGCACTTATGTTTTTTTATCATCAGAAGAAGCGCGTCAGGGCATTTTGCCGTGCGTTAGCGCGCGGTTGGCGAAGGATGAGAAGCTGTTTGCCGCTGCGGGGGAGCTGTTAGAGGAAATTGGGATGGCGTGCGCGCGGATTTCCACCAGCCGCCCGTCCCCTGAATAGGAGAGGTGCCTTCCTGAGAAATTGCCAAAGGCATGCCTCTGCGCGCTGACCGCGATGGGCTGCACCCATTTTTCCAGCAGGTGCCGTATTGTCTCGTATGGAAGGCGCTGCCAAGTCATCATATCCGCACCGAAAATGGGTGCCGTATGAGCCTTTATTAAATTAACCCGGATTTTCACGTCAAAAAGCGAACTATGCAAAGGAAACTTATTGTTTCATATGAAACATACTGTTTTATAGCCTTGCGGCGCGCAGGATGGCACGGGGCGCCGCAAACTCTTTTAAGCAAAGGGTGAGCAGGAATGCCAGCTGATGGGATTGCATTGAAACGGGTGAAAATGATGGCAAACAAGCTATGGGGAGGCAGGTTCGACAAGCCTGCAAGCGAGGAGATGTACAGTTTCCTGTCTGCGGAAAACGTCGCGCTAGACAACGCGCTTGTCAAATACGACATCGAGGGCAGCCTTGCCCATGTATGCATGCTTGCAAAGCAGGGCATGCTCTCAAAGCAGGAGGCAGGGGCCATACTGTCTGCGCTTTCAGCTGTGAAAGCCAGCGCAGAGGATGGCAAATTCGCGCTTGACCCGCATCTTGAGGACGTGCACACCAATGTGGAGGCCGCCGTGACCGCCATCACGCCAGAGGGGAAAAAGATGCACACCGCGCGCTCGCGGAACGACCAGGTCAGCCTTGACACGCGCATGTACATGCGGGATGCCATAAACAGCTTGAGCGGGGGGCTGCTGGAGCTTCAGGCGTCGCTTTTGGAGCTATCGAAAAAGGACTGCATTTTCCCGGCATACACGCACACGCAGGTGGCCCAGCCTGCCTCGCTTGCCTTTTGGTGCCATGCGCACCACTGCGGGATTGAGCGGGATTTGGAGCGCCTGTCGCAGCTTTATGCACGGGTGAACACCTGCCCGCTTGGCTCGGGCGCAGTGGCAGGCACCACGTGGAACATTGACAGGGAATATACCGCCAAGCTTCTGGGCTTTGGCGCGCCGACCGCAAATCCCATGGACAGCGTGGGCAGCAGGGGCGAGCTTGAGGCTGAGATGCTCTCACACCTTTACCTTGCCATGGCGCATGCAAGCAAAATTGCGACGGATGTGATATTGCTGGCAAACAAGCACCTCATCATCCTTCCTGACGAGTACTCCACAGGCTCGTCCATGATGCCGCAGAAGAAAAACCCCGACCCGTTCGAGCTTGCGCGCGGGAAGGCGAGCAGGATGCTGGGCCTTTACGTCCATGCCGCAGGGCTCCTCAAGAGCGTGCCTTCGGGCTACAACCTGGACTCGCAGGAGAGCAAGTACGCGCTCATGGCTGGGGTGAAGACAGCTGAGCAGACATTCTCCATCCTTGCGCACGCGCTTCCCAAGCTGGAATTCGACAAGGGGAAGATTGCGGCTGAGCTTGAGGAGGGGTATGCGTGCGCGACAGAGCTTGCAGACCTCCTTACGAAAAAGGGAGTGCCGTTCCGCTCCGCGCACTCGGTTTCAGGGGGCATTGTGAGAGGGTGCATTGCAAAGAAGAAATTCCTCTCCGCGCTTTCCGCTGCGGAAGTGTCAGCCGCGGCGGGGGTGAAGATAGCCGATGCCGAGCTTAAGGAGGCGGCGTCGGTGGACAAGAAGGCGCGGTTCGCCTCTGAGTATAAAATTCCTGCTGCATCGGCGCACGCCAAGGCGCTTGGCGCGCGCAGGAAGGCGCTCGAGGCGGCGGGAAAGCTATTGGAAAAAGAGGTTGCGGCGCTGGCAAAGTAGCTTAAGCCCTTTTTTTCATTTCCTTCAGCAGCTGTTTTGGCGCATTCAGCAGGCGCCTGACAAATTGCGGGTTTTCTAGATCGCTCTCGATGCTATGATATTTAGGCATATCAGCATCGGTCAGGAACCTTCGTTCAGCAATATCGCTCAGCAGATAACTGTAATCAGCTGCTTGATTTGCCAGCCAATTGTAGGTTTCCCATGTGTTTTTCAGCTCGCCGCGGAGCAGCCGGTCTGTCAGCACTTCATCATTTGCAATGCTCACGAAGAGCGTGCTAATCGTCCCTCTATATACGTGGCGCACGAGCTCGCTGGTCATGGCGATCATCTTGGCTGGGCTGCGCGCCAGCAATTGTGCCGACTTCGGATCATTGAAAACCTCCCAAAGGAAATGGTACGCGCTGTTGTCCCTGTATCTATAGCCCGTGCTTACACCATCAATTTGATAGATTGTGTATGGCTGCTGGTATTTGTTGAATATCTGGTTGATGCTTTCAAGTGCCCCTACAAGCGCATCTGGCGCCTCCATGAATGCCCTCTTGAGCATCAGATTGCTACCGACATTCTTCGCAATCAAATCCTGGGTCAGCGTATCGCTGAAAATCTTGCCTATTTTTTCCAATGCCCTGCCCAAATCAGGGTCCCCGATGTACCGCTCTGCAAGGGCAGTGTCCTTCAAAGCCATGCCCAGGACACGGTTTTCTGCGTCCATCATGATTGAGTCGCTCAACACAAACCTGCCGTCGTTAAATGCCCTGTTCTTAAGCAAGTATGAAACCACTGGCAGGTTCTTGTCGAATGCCGCCTGCATTCTTCCGTGCCTGGTGGTGCAGCCAGTGCCGATGGCTGCCATTATGCCAATGCCCGTGAAAATGAGCCCTATTCTGCCTGAATTGCCAGATTTCTTCTCAACCGGTTGGCTGGTCTTGTGCAAAAGCATATGAATGCCCTCCTCTAAAAATCTGTTTTGAAACTTGGTTGTATGTGTTTTTAAAACTTCTGGTTTTCGTTAAGCGCCCTTAACTATGCCTTACAGATTTTGAAAAGGAGAAATCTCACATGTCAGGTGTTGGCAGCTGTATCGCCGCGAGGAACACGCGCGCCTGGTTCTCTTTTGCGGTGAACGGGTATGCTATCTGTATGGCATCCCAATCGTTGGGGGACATCTCCCAGGAAGCTATGCCGCTGAGGCTCGACTTGAGCGCGGTGAATTCCTGCCTCGCGTTCTCGTTTATCCCGCGCGAGGAGGGGACATTGGGCACCTGCTTCATCAACGCCATGCTTGCTTATTTTTCCTCTAAACTTATAAGCCTTGCCGCATTTATCAAATCATGACTGACGAACTTGAGGACAATATGGTGGCAAAGGCTGAGGAGCTTACGGAGCAGAAGAAAGGCCCGGAGGCGGTTGTTGAAGCCACCGAGCTTGCCGAGCTTGACCCCAAGGATGCCATTGTCTGGTTCGTGAAGGGGAAAGCGCACTACATTGACAGCCAGTTCGAGGAGGCGCTTGCCTGCCTCTCAAAGGCGGCGGAAATAGACCGCGAGAACGCGCAGGTATGGCACATGATGGGGTATGCCCTGATTTCGCTGAACAGGCTTGGCGAGGCGGAGCAGGCGCTTGAATATGTGAAGGCAGTGCAGCCCGAGAATGCCGAGGCGACATGCGCGCTTGGCATCTGCCAGGCAATGGAGGGGAAACAGAAGGAGGCGCGCGAGAATTTCGAGCTGGCGATTGCCATGAACAAGCCGCTTGCCGTTGCCATGCTTGAGCACTTCAATGAGAAATTCGTCTCAATTTCCAAGGAGACCACGGCAGGCACAAAGGCGCTGATAGAGCGCGTGCTTGAGACGATAAAGCTGGTTAGGTAATCCTTCTTAACGCCCATTACTTTTGAAGCAGCTTGGCTTTTATTGAGAGAGTGGCTTCGGCATTCAGGTAAGTATAGCCCGTGGCTTCGAACACCTTGTCCAAGTCGGTTGAAGTCATCAAATTGACCATTTCGTCAGGGCACAATTTATGGAATAGCCGGTGGCCCGCCTTGGACTTGTTTATGGTATATCCGTCAGCCCATTTTCTTAATGCCGGGTTTGAAACAGCATTTTGCCCAATCAACTTCCGTATTGCAAGGGGCACTTCCTCTTTTTTGGCAAGCCGCATCAGGCTGATGGTTCCGATGGATCCTTCCGGGCTATGTTCCCTCAAATCCAAAGCCAGAACCCTCGTCATGTTGGAATATACGAAATAATTCGTCGCAGATTCGAATGCCGGGCGGTTCCTGTTCATCATTGGGTCAAAAATCCCCATTTTTCCGTCCCTCTCGTAGCCTACAATCAGGTGCGCCAGCGGCGAGTCATACGCAAGGCTGTTACCCACAAAGGAGCTCCCTGACACCATGATAGGCACGGGGCCATACCTGAATAGATAGAATATTGACGCGAACAGCACGGATGCATCGGCGCATGCGATTGTGTCGCGTTTTAGGACATCGTTGAGCAGATATGAGGAGTACAGTATGTTTTCAGGTGCAATGCCCTGCAGCAGAGCCCCTGTTATCCGCTCCATTTCAAGGTTCCCGGCCTGAGACCCTCCTCCAAGCACATTCAGCAGCTGCGCATATGCAAGCAGCCTTCCATCATAGTTGATTTTGAATACCTTGCCCTGCGCCTCGACGATTGACGGCAGATAGAATTCAAGCGGCTTTTTTCCCTCCTTGGTGAGAACTCCCGTAATGTCATTAAGCACGATGCCTTCCGGATATTCGGCAGTCTTGATTTTTGCCGCATTCAGTGATTCGCGGGCTTTGGCATACGCTTCGTGCTGGTTTCCGACTTCGGGCCCCAAGTCGGCTATTGCGTGCCTTGCCCGCTTGGCAATCTCCGCCACGGTTTCGAATTGTGAAGCATTCTTGGTTTCCTGCACGCTTGCCTGCCCGCTTGAAGGAACATGCTTGTGCATGAGATATTTTGGGGCATAATAAGCCATCGCCCCCATCATGACCGCCGCCAATGGCAGGATGAACATGAACTTGTTCCGCATGCGGGGTGCAGCCTTGATTTGCTTGCTGGGCTTTGCTGGAGCCTTTTGTACTTTAATGCCGTGCATGCCTAGCATGTGATTATAAGTATATAAAAATGTATGTATCGAAATGCCTTGGAAACTGCCGATCAAAGCCACCAATCGCATATCTCAGGAACTTCGCCTCCGCGGCAGGCACCAAGGCGCTGATAGAGCGCGTGCTTGAGACAATAAAGCTCGTAAGGTAAGGAAGGGCAGTATACATCTTTTTAAATGCTTTGACACTCTTGCTTATCCATGGCAAGCAGCGTGAAGATCATAATAAAGGACAATATACTCAAGCTTCCCCAGGGCACGCTGGCAGCGGAGTTCGGCCGCCTTGCGCAAGGCGAGCAGCTTTTCGGGCCAGTGGAGCAGCGCGTCGGGAAGGCAGGCTATGCCTTCAGGCGCTGGCCCCTTGTCGCAGAGAGGACAGGCGATGGCAAGGCTGCGATAATCGTGCTGCCCCACAAGGCGAAGCTTGATGATGATGGGAAGGCATGCTCCACCAAGCCCCAGCAGTTCTTCATGCCGAATATCAACGGGCAGCCCATGCTGGTGTCGGCGCCGAAGGAAGTGGCACGGAACCGCGATGCGCTTTTGAGCCTCCTTGCACTGTTCGTTGAGGGCATGCCGCCGATGGATGGCATTGTCGTGGACCAGGGCAGGCGGAGCGGAGAGGTAACGTTCAATTACAGCAGCGAGGATGGGCTTTATGTTTCACGGTACAGAATTTACAAAGAGGAAGTATCACGCGTCGCCAGGAAGATGATGGCTGGCGCGGTGGGCAGGAACCTGCGCGAGCTCGAAGCATTTGCCAAGGACATGGGAGTCGGCTGGCTTGAAGATGCCTATCTTGCGCGGGAAAGCTCGAGAAGGGAATAAGCCGGATGCGATTGATGCCGTGCCGAGCTTGCAGCGGGAGGCAATCGGCGCAAAGGGCATGCCGTGGCAAAAAGCCTTTTATTATGATGCTCTCCGAAAAATGCGGTGGTCGCATGGTTGCTGCAGGAGTGAATCTTATTCCTAATGGTGTCGCCAATAAAATCTCTTCCAGCATTGCCAAAAAGGGGAAATACCACCACGAGGCTTTCGGCAACCTCTGCACAGCCGCCTTCTTTTACAGGGCGGCAATCCTTCTCACTGCCGACAAAGCCGACGCGCGTTTCATGCTTTCCGACCTCAGACGGGAGAAATTCAAGAACCTGGAAACCGCGAAAAAGCCACTGGAAAAAATCATTGCCAAGGACAAGCAAAACGCCAAGGCGCTCCTTTACCTTGGCAACCTCCATTTCGAGCTCAAGGAGTTTGGGAAAGCCGAGCATTACTATCGCCTATTGACAGGCAGTGGCCCAAATCCAGCACTGGGCTATTCCGGGCTGGGCGATGTTTATGCAACCCTGGGAAATGATAATGCCGCTCTCGAGCACTATGTGCTTGCGTGCAAAAACTGTGGAAAAAACCAGTTCAATCTCAAGCTTGACATCCATTACAGGCTTGTTCCCGTTCTCAATCGCCTTGGGCGGCATGAAGATGCCTATGATATTGCCCTTGCGGCTGAGAATCTGTGGATTTGATAACTAGACTCCTAGGAACTTCGCTGCCGCAGCAAGCACTATTACCGCGCCCACCAAGCCCTCGCCCGCTATCACGCCGCCTGCGACCAGGCGCCAGTATTCTGTTTTCTTCGCCTTGTCTATGAAGTAGCGCGCGATTCCGCCTATGAAAAGGGGCACTGAAAGCTCGATTGGCACGTAGAGGCCAATGCCGAAAGCTATGGGCGCGGCTCCAAGCCCAAACCTTTCAAGCACAAATGTGAGCGCAAAGCCTGCTGCAATGCCTGCCATCAGCACGACGGGCACGCCGGAAGCAGCCGCTATTTCCTTCACTGCAACTGCCTGCGGGGCTGGGAATTCCATGGTGCCAAAACCCACATGGGCAAAGGAAAGCATCACCACGCCCATCACAAGCGAGGCTGACACCACGCCTGCTGCTTCGCCTGCAAGCTGGTGCAGCGGATTGGTGCCCAATATGTGCCCTGTCTTGAAGTCCTGCATGGCATCGCCTGCAATCCCTGCCGCAATGCACACCACGGCGGCAAGAAGCACAAGGTGCAGCATTCCGAAGCCGAAAAGGAATTTTGCCAGGAGGAGAAGCACGAGCGCGAATATCTCCATGGGGTCCACGTTCATCTCGCCCGTTATTTTTGCCCCGATGAAGCCCATTATGAAGGCGCCTGCCACGGCAAGCAGGGCAAGTGGGATGGACAAGTCAAATGCATACACCATGAGGACGACCAGGAAAAGCATGGCAAGAAGCCCTTTTTTCCCAAGGTGCGTTTTCTTGTAGTAGCTTGCGGTCTTGAGGATGACTGGGAAGCCTGATGTAATGAAATAAGCCAGCGCCGCGCCTATCACCACGCCTGCGCCCAAAGGCTTTGCCACGCCTGACAGCACTGAGAGCTTGTCGGGGAAAATGCCGCTTGAAAGCGCATAGGGCACCATCACAAAGTAGGTGGCTATTGCACCGAGGAACCAGGCAAGCGTGAAGCGCGCGCCAATGAGGAAGCCGCCTGCCAGCGGGATGAGGGATATCTGGCTTCCGAACGAGAAGAGCTTGCCTGCAGAAAGCTTGAGGGACTCGAGGTTGAAGTATGACGGGAAAAGCAGGAGCATGTCGCGCGCCACTGCAAAAGCCGCTCCTGCGCCAAACGCAGCCAAAAGCGTGCGGCTCTGCTTGCCTCCTTCGTCGCCTGCCTTCAATATTGCCGCTGCGGCCGTGCCGTCCGCATAGGGGAGCTTTTCCTTGATTATCATTTCCTCGCGCAGCGGGTAGACGAAGAGAAGCGCAAGAAGCCCACCTGTGATGCCCACAAGGATTATGTCCCATGCTGTGATGGTGAGCCCCAGCATGAAAAGCGCGGGTATGGTGAAAATCACGCCTGCTGCGAGCAGCCCCCCTGTGGAGGCAGTGGTCTGCATCACGTTTGTTTCGTTAGTATCTTTCCCCCCAATCAGCCGCATGAGCGCCATCGAGACCACCGCCGTGGTCACCATGGGCCAGTACACGCCGCCGATTTTCAGGCCTGCGTAGGCTGAATAGAGCGCGACCAGGACAGAAAGCAGCGAGCCTATGGCAATCGCGCGCCAGGGGAATGGGGCTTTTTGCATGGAGCGGGGTTTGCCCATTGCCTTATATATATCTTTTCACAGGAAAAACGTCAGGCGTCTAACATTTTTTTATTCGAGGCATTGACGTATTAAAGCCGCCGAGTTGGCAGTCAGATTCGTGCTGAGGCGCGAATACCTTCCACCTCGGAAAGGCGCCGAGTTGGCAGAGAGGCTATGCACCCGCCTGCAGCCCATAGCCCCTTTTCTTCCAAAGAAAAGGGGCTGAGGGTTTCACCCCCAAAAGAAGGCTTTTGCCGGGATGGAACGAATGGGCAGCCAGCGGGTTAGGGGGGTTCGATTCCCTCACTCGGCTTTCAGCATTTTCGCTTTGCGAAAATGTCTGATGCATTTTGCTTGGGCAAAATGCACATGCTTCGCAAAGCCTCGATCGGTTTCGAGCTTCGCTCGAAATCTGTCGCAAACATTCGGTTTGCTCCATCCTTCACTCGGCTTGCCCTTTTTATTCGTTTCCATCGAAGACAGCCCATGGCAAAAACAATTCTATTTGGGACAATAATCGCGCTCGTGCTTTTATCCGGCGTTGCTTTCGCCGGCATGACATGCGCGGCAGACGCATACAGGAACTCGTGCGCGGGATGCTCGTTTGACGCAAGCGGCAAGATGAACCAGACGTGCTACCAGGAAAAGAAGGCAGGAGGGATTGCCTGCGTGAGCACAAGCCACGCAATCGCCTCGGCTGCATATGCCGCGGGAAAGTGCCCGGGCATCGACGCGTGCGCGTCCCAGCTCCAGTCATGCCAGTCGCAGGAAGGCAGCGGGAACGACAAGGCTGACTGCTCCGAGGGCGGGATGGGCGTCTGCTTTGCATTATCGGACAGCTGCGTGGACAAGGCGGCGCTTGACTGCGGCGAGAAGCCGCCGGACTGCAAGGCCCCTGCTGCGCTGATACTGCTTGTCGTTGGGCTGGCGTTCACGGGCTTTGCTAGAAAAGGCTGAAGGCGCTACTTTTTCTTTTTCCTTTCCCTTCGCGCGTGCCCCAAATCGCTCCTGCGCGCGAGCTTGCGCGCGCTGGGATAGGGCTTCTTCCTTTCCTTTGCGAAAAACTCGTCCTGCGCAGGCTTTTTCATGGGAAAATTCCCGCCCTACGAAATATAAATATGCCCTTCCCGGTGGGTTTCCTTTATATAATGTTGTTTCTATAATAATAACATGGATGAAAATGGGCACGGCTTCAGGCACGCCATTGCGGAACTTGCGCTTGGGGCAATAGGCAGTCTGGCAGGCAGGGGCGGCTGGGAAAAAATCATGGGCGCAGTGATGCCAACAGGCTCATTCACCCGGCTTTTGGAGAGGCACAACGGGCATTTCAAGCGCTTCGCAAGGCTTTACGGCGAATGGCTCACCTTGCCAGAGCTGAAAATGGAATATGGCGAAATCGCCAAAGCCTATTCGGCGGACGGCAGGTTTTACCACGGCATGGTCCACCTCCACGAGTGCCTCATGGCATATGACAGGATGTCGCGGAAACTTGGCGCCTATCCTGCCATTGAGATGGCAATCTTTCCCCATGATGAGGTGCTTGACCTGTCAAGAAAGGACAATGAGGCGAGAAGCGCGGATTGCAACGATAGATTTGCGCAAAGGCACGGAATTCCAAAGGAAATTTACGAGCCGGTAGGGAAGCTTATACTTGTTACAGGCCGCAGCTGCGAGCCTAAAACAGATGAAGAGAAGCTCATGAGGGACATTGACATATCAAACCTCGGAGGAAGATGGCACATCTTCATCTCGAGCAACCGCAGGCTGAAAGAGGAGTATGCAAATGTGCCAGGTTCGCAGCAGGGGGCTGAAAACTGGTTCATCCGGGAACTTGCCAGCAAGGGCAGGATTTTCGAAACAGGCTATTTCCAGGGCAGGTACGGCAAGAGGGCGATGAGGAACATAAAAAGGCTGCTCAAGAGCGAGGCAGCGCCTGTGCACAAAGCCGCAATGCCCCAATAGCCCGCCAGCCGCATTTGCGAACATCCATCCTAGCCCTTATTGCGCAGCGCAGGCGCTTTTGCCTCGAACCCCCGCCCTTCGGAAAGCAGGATGGGCACGGACGTTTTCTGCTCTGCAAGCCGCTTCATGGAGGAGTAGTACTCGTCCTGGTTGTACTGGTAGATTGCCACGCGCCGCCTGTGCAGGTCGCGCTTGTCCCGCTTTGTCTTTGCAAGCAGGGCAAAAATCCATCGGCGCTCGCCCTGGTCCTCGAAAACCTCGAACTCCACGTCCCCGAAGCCCAAGCGTTCGGACTTTTCCTGCGTGTATTTCTTGATGTGGGACAGGTGCTCGGCCACTGCCTTGCGCGCGAGCGAAAGGGAGGAGAATACCCCGCACAGCTCCTCGAAATCATAAACAAGGTAGATTTTGTTCGCCATGCAGATACCTGGTCGCCGGTTTTCATCAGCCTATGCCTATGAGGCCGAAGATGAGCATCATTATGCCGAAGATGAAGGCAAGCGATGCCACGTTTATCTTGTGCGCAATCTTCAGGAGCACATCGATTGTGATGTAGCCGAACACGAAGCTGGAGGCTGCAAGCGCCAGCCCGTCGGCAAGAGGCATGGCAGGCACTGTGCTGCCCAGAAGCATCTGCGCGCCCCACACCACCATCTCCGCGATGAAGACAGTGGGGATGGAAAGCAGGAAGCTTAGGTGGAAGGCGCTTTCCGCATCAAAGCCGCGCCAGATGAGCCCGGTGGTGCTGCAGCCTGCGCGCGACACGCCGGGGATGGTGGAAAGCCCCTGCAATGCGCCTGTGAGCACGCCGTCCTTCCAGGAAGCAGCCTCGGTGGCGCGCCACCTGTCCTTCTTGTGCGTGGTGAGCATGAAGCCGGTGAGTATGAGCCCTGCGCCCATGAGGGAGAGGAGCAGGTCCATGGACAGGCTGGGGAGCAGGAATTTCTCGATGATGAGGATGGGCACGCCCACGATGCCTGTGAAGAGGATGGCGGTTGCAAGGAATCCCACCTTGCCTTTCTTGTGCCTCTCGATGTCAAGCGGCGCTGAGAAAAACTCGCGCGCCACTCCTGCGATTTCGCGGCGGAAGTAAATCGCGGCCGCGCAAAGCGTGCCGATGTGCAGGAACAGGAGAAGCGGCACCACGCTTTCCAGGCTCCCGCCAAAAACGCGGGTGAAAAGCAATGTGTCCATTGTCTTTGAGGAGAGCGGCAGCCACTCTGTGACAGCCTGGACTATTCCAAGTGCGATTATCTGCAGTATGTCCATCAAACCAGCAAGGAGTACTTGCGCAATAAATTAATAACCTGTTGCTCCCGAATTCATCGCGCATGCGAGGGAAAACAATGGCAGTTTGCGAAAGGTACGGGAAGGAAACCGAGGAGAAGTGGCAGAGGTGGTGGGAGGAAAACCGCACCTACGATTACGATGAGAACGACGCCTCGCGCCCTGTTTATTCCATAGACACGCCTCCGGCGTTCACCTCCGGCGCGCTTCACATGGGCCATGCGCTTTCATACTCCTACTTTGATTTTGTGGCGCGCTACAAGCGCATGCGCGGCTTCAACGTGTATTACCCCCAGGGATGGGACTGCCAGGGATTCCCCACCGAAGTGAAGGTGGAGCAGAAATACGGAAGGCTCCCGCGCGACGAATTCCGGAAGAGGTGCGTGGAGTGGACCGTGGAATACATTGGCAAGATGCGCACCCAGATGAAGTCGCTGGGCTTTTCCGCTGACTGGCGCTACGAGTATCGGACAATGGACCCGGAATACCACAAGTTGGTGCAGCTCTCGCTTCTGCAGATGCACAAGACCGGGCAGATATACCACTCGAAGCATCCTGTGTACTGGTGCCCGAACTGCGGCTCCGCCCTTGCCAAGACAGACACTGAGGACGCGGAGCGCGACACGGAATTGCATTATGTGAATTTTACGCTTTCAGGCAAGCCCGTGCTTGTCGCAACCACGCGCCCCGAGCTCATGCATGCCTGCGTGGCAGTCCTTTACAACCCCGCGGATGCGCGCTACAGCAGGCTTGGCGCGAAAACGATCACCACTGCGCTGGGGAAAGAGGTGCCGTTCCTGCCAGACGCTGACGCCGACATGGAGTTTGGCTCTGGCGTGGTGATGGTGTGCACATTCGGCGACAAGCAGGACGTCGTGTGGATGTACAAGCACAAGCTGCCCATAATAGAGTCGATGGACGGGCACGGAAGGATAACCAACAGCGGCAGCGCAGGGATTGACGGGCTCAAGGTGGCAGAGGCGCGGAAAAAGCTCCTCGAAAAATTCAGGGCGGACGGGAAGCTTGTGAAAACCGAGAAGCTGCACCAGAGCTACAAGGTGCATGACCGCTGCAAAAAGCCCATCGAGTACCAGCTTTCCATGCAGTGGTTCGCAAAGGTGACGGAAAAATCCGAGGAAATAATCGCAAATGCCAAGAAAATAAAGTGGGTGCCGGACTTCGGCATCCAGTATTTGATTGACTGGGCGCGCTATGTGGAATGGGACTGGGTGATATCGCGCCAGAGGGTGTTTGGAACCCCGCTTCCGTTCTGGCTGGACAAGGCGACAGGCGCCGCATACCCGGCCGAGGAGGCAGAGCTTCCGTTCGACCCTGACAAAACCCCGAAGAAGGCTGGGAAGAACGGCGAGGAGCTTGTGGCTGAAACCTCCACATGCGACTGCTGGGTGGATTCCTCGATAACGCCGCTTGCCATTGCCAAGTGGGGCGAGGACGAGAAGTTCTTCTCCCGCACATACCCGTCCTCGCTTCGCCCGCAGGGCGTGGAGATAGTGAGGACATGGGCGTTCTATACAATATATAGATGCTGCGAGCTTACAGGCATTCCGCCATTCAGGGAGATACTGCTCAACGGCAGCGTGCTTGCGCCTGACGGCAAGAAGATGTCAAAGTCGCTGGGCAACATCATAGAGCCTGACAAGCTGATTGCGGACTATTCCGCCGACGCGGTGCGGCAGTGGGCAGCGCTTTCCGGCGCCATGGCAAAGGACAGGCCGTTCTCCTACCAGGACATGCAGTACTCGAAAAGCTTCCTGACGAAAATGCTCAATGCCGCCAAGCTTGTGGAAAAGTCATGCGCTGGCTTTGAAGGCAAGGCGCCGGACAGGAAGCATTTGAGGGTGACTGACAGGTGGATACTTTCGCGCCTGCAGAAGGTGAAAAAGGAGGTGGAGGCGGATTTCGAGGGCTTCCAGTTCCACCACGCCACGAAGACAGTGCAGGATTTCTTCTGGCACGAGTTCTGCGACTATTACCTGGAGTACACCAAGCACAGGCTTTACATGCCGGAAACTTATGGGCAGGAGAGCAGGCGCGCTGCGCAGTGGGTGCTGCGCACCGTGCTTTTGGAGTGCGCGCAGATTCTTGCGCCTGTCACCGCGCACATGAGCGAGGAAATCTGGCAGTCGTTCCACCCAGGAAATAGCGTGCACAGGTCGGCGTGGCCGAGCGCGGATGATGCGCTTTTGGACGAGGACGCGGAAAAGAAGTGCGCGTTCCTGAACGAGGTGGCGTCGCTTGCGCGCCAAAGCAAGGCAGAGAGGAAGCTGCCCCTGAACGCGGAAATTGCATCCGCGGACATTTCATGCGGATTTGCCATAACCGATATAGAGGAGGAAATGCACGCGACGGCAAGGGTAAAGGTTATTAACTTCGCAGAAGGAGAGAAGAGCATCAAGTTCGCGTTGTGATTATTGTGGCTGCAAAAAAGAAGGCAAAGCCTGCTGCAAGAGGCAATGCGCGCGCTGCAAAGCCGAAATACTCAGCCAAGGCATACCTGTCCGCGCCAAGGCAGCCATTGAAAAAGTCGGATTCGCTTTACTACCCAAAGCCCGGCGAGATGAAAGGCGTGAGGGTGGAGCCGCCGAAAATCCCCCAGCATGCAGAGCCGTTGGACATAACCCCCACGCGAGGGATGAGGATAGAGGGGAAGAAGAAATCCCTCCCCTATGCCGTGACCTCGATAGGCGGGGCGGCAGTGCTTTCAGGCGCGCTCGCATTCTTTTTCTACTGCGTGATAGGCCTGGACATCGTGTTTTCCCTCATGCTCGCGCTCCCGTTCTTCATTGGGCTTTCCATTCTATTCTTCAACTTTTTGGAGCTGTCCGAGAGGACGGGCGCGCAGTAGGCGCCGAATAAAAAACGGTGGTGATATAAACCACCTAAGCGCAAGCAGATGCAGGTGATAAAATGAAGCTTTATGCATTCCCGATGCTCGCGTGCGCGCTTCTGCTGTGCGCGCTGCCCTCAGTTGCGTTTGCGGACCTCATTATGCCCAATACGCACAGCATAGAAAAATGCGTGAAGATAACCGGCCTGGATGCCTATCAGAATTACACTTTCATAGGGGTGGTAAGCCCGATATCGTCTGGCGCGCCGCTTGGGCTTGTGCAAATCAAGAACGGCTTGTGCATAGACGCCGGCAGCCATTACAAGTTCGACAGCTTCTCGGTATATTACGCAAATAAGAGCTATTTTGAAAAAGTTGGCATAAGCGGAATAAAGACCGGCAACCTCAGCGTTCCTGGCGAATGCCCAGGCGGCTGCACGAGGCAGGGCATAACCGATGAAAACCTCGCCCTGCTCGGCGGGGATTATGTAAGCGCGCCGTATGCGCCTTACTATGCGGGCGACAGCGACCCGTCGAAGAGCGTGACAATCGAGTACAGGCTTGAATGCCAGCAGGATGCGGACAAATGCATGAGCATAACCGGCTGCGGCGTGCCGCACATCATCGGCTGCAATCTCACCAAGGCGAAGGAGGAGAAAAGCAACCAGCCCTTGAATGCGACGGGAGGCGTACAGCCCCCGGTGCCGCAGGGCTCATCAAGCCCGCTCGCGGCATTCTGGTGCTGGCTCCTGGGCCTGTTCGGGCAGGCGTGCTAAAAAGAAGGGTGTCGGAAGAGAGACGAGGCGCTGTGATGAAAACAAAAAAAGCCGCTTTGCTCGCCTTCGCCGTATTCCTGCTCTTTTCTTCGGTTGCGCTTGCCAACCCAATCTATCAGATGCGCCAGGTGCCAAGCTGCGTGAGGATAAACAACACTGGCGATTTTCCCGCAGCCTATTTCATAGGCGAAAGCATACTGACGAATGACGCGAACGGCGCCAACACGACTTCCCTGCTGATAGCGGATGGCGGGTGCATAAAGACGCCCGGCATTGGCCCATTCAACCTCTACTGGGCTGACAAGGAATACATTGATTCTGTTGGGGGGCTTGGCGGCATAAAGAAGGGGCGCATCCCCATCAACATGAGGCTTGTCGCATGCGAGGGCGAATGCTACAGGAATGGCATCACTGACAGCAGCCTGCATTTCATCACGGACAAGATCTATCCTGCAGGCACGGGCTCGGTGGAATTTTCCGACAACTACACTGTCAGGGTAATCAAGTCATACGAGCTTCAAAAAAACGGCAGCGGTTACTCTCTGGAGTGGGCAGGGGATGTGTATGAAACAGCCGGCGGCACAAAGTGCGGCTGGCCAGGCGCGGCAAGCCAGGATTCGTGCCTGGCGCAGCCAAGCAGGGTTTCTCCCAAGCCCGCCGCAACAGGCGGGCTGGCGCAGCAGCCGGCAAGCTTCATTGAGGGGATATCCGCTCAGCCAGGCAGCTTTTCCGGCGGAAGCGCTGATATGGAAGGAAGCTATGAGCAGCTGTTCCTCTATGCGCTTTTCTTCACAGTGGCAGCCGAGACGGCTGCGCTTTTCCTTTGCGCGCGCATCCTTTTCAAGATGAGGAAAAAGGAAGCGCCGGACGCGCTCCTGCTTTTCTGCGGAATCGCCCTCTCGTTCGCCACCCTTCCGTACGTTTGGTTCATCCTGCCGATGTTCGCAGGAGGCACAGCCTACATGGCATGCGCGGAGCTTTTCGCGTTCGCGGCAGAGGCAATAGGCTACAAATGCATATTGCGCATCGGCTGGAAGCGCGCGGCAGCACTCTCGCTTGTCTGCAATGCCAGCTCGTTCCTGCTTGGGCTGCTCTTTTTCTGACGAATTCCCGGCCTGCACAACTATTATAAACCGTTCACCCATATCTAAATTGCTTCGGCGGGACCAGGTTCCCTGGAAGAGTGAAGCCTTCGGGCTTTATTTTGCTTGAGTTTCCCGCCACTCGGCAGCAATCAAGGAAGATGGGAAGTTTCGCTTAAGAGATGTCGAAACAGGAGGTTATGGGATGGCACGACTGCATTCGAAGAAAAGGGGCAAGTCCGGTTCGAAAAAGCCGGCTGTCAAGTCAGTCCCGGAATGGGTGGAATACTCGGCGCACGAGGCAGAGGAATTTGTCGCCAAGATGGGCAAGGAAGGCTCTGGCCCTGCCGCAATCGGCATGGCGCTTCGCGACACCTATGGCATCCCGTCGGTGCAGAACCTGTGCGGGAAGTCCATCACGGAGATATTGACTGAGAACGGCGTGAAGATGACATATCCCGAGGATTTGCTCAACCTCATCAAGCGCGCGGTGAACATGAGGAACCACCTCCACACCAACCGCTCTGACAAGCACAACAGGACAAAGCTCATACACGTCGAGTCCAAGATTGGGAGGCTCGTCAAGTATTACACGAAAAGTGGAAGGCTGCCTGCGGACTGGAAGTACGACCCGGAGACCGCGGCGCTATTGGTGAAGTGATTTTATGGCTGATAAACCAACAAAGTCTAAGGCAAAGGTTGTGGACAAATGGAAGATGAAGAGCTGGTACACCCTTGTCGCACCCGAGATATTCGACTCCAAGGAGATGGGGCAGGTGGTCTCGTCCGACGAGGCGAACCTCATCGACCGCAAGGTCAAGATCGGGCTCGGCGACATGCTGGACAGCTTCTCGCAGTCCACCGCCTACACCTCGATGTACTTCAGGATAAAGGAAGTGAGGGGCAAGTCCGCAATCACCGCGTTCATCGGCCATGAGCTGGTGCCGGGCTATGTGAGGACGCTTGCGCGCAGGCGCCGCTCAGTCATGAACCAGGTGGACGACGTCACCACGAAGGACGGCGTGGGCGTGAGGATAAAGATGATCTGCGTCTCGGGCCTGAAGGTGAGCGAGGGGGTGCGCGCGGACGTGCGCAAGGGAATTTCCCAGACAGTGCGCACGCTTGCCTCCCAGATGGACTTCGCCACGCTCGCGCAGGAGATGGTGTTCGGCAAGCTCTCGGCGAAGCTTTACGCCTCGGTCAAGAGGATGGGCCCCATCAAGCGCGTGGAGATAAGGAAGAGCGAGGTCAAGGAGAACTTCGAGAAATCGAAGCAGGGCAACTAAATTCTTTCTTTTTCTGTTTTTTATTTTTCCTTAGCTCTGCTTCTTTGTTTTTCTTTCTTATTTTATTTCCCTAGCTTTGCTTTGTTTTGTTTCACTTAGCGCAGCCCCGCGCAGCGGGTTGAGCATCCTTTCCTCCACTGCGGACACGAATGTGTGCTTCCCTATGATGTTGCCGAACTTTGTCTTCAGCTCGCGCGTGAAATCGTGGAGTTCCGCGTTGTTCCGCACTATGATGTCAAGCTCGATGTCCCAGCTGCCGATTGTCTTGTTTATGAAGATTATGCTGTCGTTGGCAAGGCAATGGTTCAAAAACTGCTTTTCCTTCTCCCGTGTTATGCTTCTGAAGCCGATCAGGAACTTGTAGTAGTTGAAGCCCAGTTTTTTCGCATCAAACCAGGCAGTATAGCCAAGGATGTATTTCTCCCTTACCAGCCGCTTTATCCTGTATTGGACCGCGTCTGGCGTCAGGCTGACTTGCTTGGACAGGCTCACCGTTGTTTCACGTGCATCCGCATAAAGGAGGGAGAGTAGCAGCATATCCTTCGCGTCGACTTGCTGCGGCTCGGTTATCTTCTCTATGGGGAATCCTGATTGGCGCTCTGTGCCCAGCGCCTTATTCCAGGCAAGGTAGGTCTGGTAGGTGGTCGCAACCACCGTCTTTTCTATTATCTTCGTGCCGAATTTTTCAACCATGAGGTACATCGCGCTTTCCACTTCCACCTCGTCCTTTGCAATGATGCGCCATAGCACATCATATTCGCCCTCGCATACGACTCCCCACAGGGTGCGGGGGTAGGACTCGAAAAACTCCAGAACCGCGCGCTCAGCCTCTTTGTCCATGACGTCGAACTTGAAGTAAAGCCTGTAACACTTAAGGCCCAGCTTTGCTAAATTTACATCTGCGAAAAGAAGCGGGATAATTCCGTCTTTCCTGAGCCTATAAAGCCTGCGCTCGACGGCGGTATTGCTCAGGCGAAGCTTCTTTCCCAGCCCGATAAAGCTCTCCCTTGAATTGAGGTAGAGCAGGTTCAGGAGTTCTTTGTCCTTCCTGTCAAGCTCCATGATATAATTATCCTAAAAAATAATATAAATCTTCGTTTTTCTTGCGTTTTTACCTAATAACTAATTAATATAAGGTAAAACATATGAATTACCAGAAGAAGACACATTTGGAGGCGATTATGATGATGGGGACAAAAACAAAGCAGTTCATGAAAAAGGCGCTCCTGGTGGGGGCATTCACCTTTGCATCAATGGCGCCGCTTTGCGCGCAAAAGCTGGACACGGCAAAGGTTGCGCCGAAAAATGATACGGCGCTCGTGCAAAAGCAGGACACTGCGAAGATAGCGCAAAAGAAGAAGACATTCGTTCTACAGCCAAAGGTGATAGCAAGGGTGTATGGCTCAGCGCGGGAGCCGGCAATCGGCGCGGGCCTGGAAGTTTCCAAGGATATCGGCAATGCGAGCATTGGCGCATCCGGCACACTGGCATTTGACGGCCAAAGGCTCCTTGTGGAGGAGTCAGGAGCCTGGATAGGCGTGCCGGCGGGCAAGTCGGTTTACCTTGTCGGCTATGCATACACTGACAGGTTCTTCAACGTCGCAGTAAAGGACCCTGCGTTTGGCATTGCAGTCAAGTACGGCATGTTCAAGGCAGGCTTTGAGAAGGGAAGGGACTTTTCCTGCCAGTACGACAAGGTAATTTTCCCGAACGGCGTGTCGCTTGGCGCCACCGCCCTTTTCTGGGGCGATAAAATTGGCTACGATGCCCCGATAGGCAAGCTCCAAAGATATGGCGTTTGCGCGGGCATGGACAGCAAGATATTCAAGATGCCAATCAAGGTGGAAATAATGTACACACGGCCGAGCGGCGCTGGGCAGAACGGGCTTCAGGTAAGGCTGACGCTGATGCCGTGATTTTTTTATTTTTTTCTTCCCTAGCGCAGCCGCTGCAGGGTTCTCTGCGTGAATTCCTTCTGCTTGGAGACATAAGAAAGGTTGTTGCGCACTTCCTGCAGCATCACGTTTGCTTTCTTTATTGAGGTGAACTTGCCGTTCCACAGCCTTGGAAGAGGAAGAGGCTCGGTGCGCGCAGCGATGGACTCGAGCACTTGTTTTTGCCTGAGGAGCTTTTCCTCTTTTAGCATAAGCTCTTTCTCAGTGGTAAGAAGGCTCTTGCGCGTCCATTCAATGAACGCATCGGAGTCGAAGTGCGCGTATCCACTGTGCAGGCTAAGCCCGGAAGGAGGCGTGACTTTGGCGTCAGGGTCGCTGTGAGTCATGTGCACCAACTGATGTATTGTGTGTGAAAGTGTTTAAAAATAGATTGGTCTTCTCCGGAGGTGATTAGGTTTTTACCATGACGCGCTCGCCTACTGACGAGACGTCCTCGAACGGCACGGAAAGCTTCTGCCCGAGCGGGGAGCGGTAGAGTATGGAGGACTCCTTGGGGTCCACGCCGAGCACCTTGCCAAGGTAGGCGCCATTCTCGGAGAATATCTCCTTGTTCTCGAGCTTTATGCGCGCGACAATGTCGGTCTTTATCGCCTTCATCGCCCAGATGGCGCAGGAGGCAAAGACCATGCTCATCACTATCGCAGAGAGGAACTCCGAGAAGGACACGTACGGCGGCGTGGTGTTGAGCACCCAGTCTCCAGCCACCGAGAGCACGAACCACATTATCACAGTGGTGATTGCATAAAGGCCGTACTTGGGAAGCTCAATCTTGCGCTGCTCGCGGTCATTGAGTATGTCTATCATCTTTCCCGCAAAGAGGATGATGAAGGATATCGCAAGCAGGTTGGCAAGCGTCTTCACTATGAGCGCCGCAGTCTTGACCTCGGAAAGCCCGGCTGCCACCGCCTCGGCGTAGCGCTGCGAGGCCGCCCATACGGACACGAGCAGCATGATGATGAAGAAAAGGTACACAATGCTGGATATCTTGTCCACCGAGAACTTGAATGCGGAAGCCGCGCGGATGACCTTTTCCTCGATGCCGAATGCCTTTGCGCCAAGGTAAAGGGCGAGTATGCCTGCCACCACCTCGATTCCCCAGCCAAGGTAGCGGCTCAGGGTGAAAAGTATGAGCAGGAGCGCGGGCGCGCCGAAAATGAGGCGCGCATAGTAGGGCTCCTTCAATTTCTCAAGTATGACAAAGTACGTCTTCTCAAGCTCCTTTGCCTGCTTCATCACCACGAGTTCCACGCTGTCGATTTTCAGGCGGGAGCGGATGACAGGCATCATCTGCTCGTCGGATGCGCCGTCGGAAACGAATATGCACGAGTCAGCGGGGAACTCGGCAAGCACGCGCTCGAGCTGGGAGGTTATCTCCTTGTCCGCCTGGTAGCCAAGCGAGGACGAGCCGGTAAGCGTCGCTATCTGCACGCCCACGTCCGAGGAGAGCGTGTCGTAGATGTTCACCGCGCGGAATATGGTGTTAGCGTCGGTGTCAGTGGAGTCGGCAAGAGCCAGCTTTGTCGCCGCGTTGAGGTTGGCCTCCCTGCCGATTATGGGCCCCGAGACCTTGGCCTTCTCGAACAGGTCATTGTCGCGGTCTATGCACAGCACTAGCCTGCCTTTTTTTACTGCCATGGAGGGGGATTTGGCAAAAGCTATTTAAATACATTGCGAACAGAGAAAGACATATTCCAGCTTAGTTTTGGGAGATTGGATAGCATGGACGGGAAAAAATTCGTGGTTCCAGGGGATTTCATCGGCACCGAGGAGGAATACCTCCCGGGCGAGGGCACGAGGAGCGAGGGCGAGAAGGTGTATGCCACGCTTTGCGGCGAGGTCACGGACAAGGCGCGCACGCTTCTCGTATTGCAGAAAAGGAAGCTCGCCTCGCTTGGCATCGGCACCACAATAATAGGCAGCATCGAGAACATAGTGGAGCCCATTGCGCTTGTGAGGGTGAAATCAGGAAGCCTGGAAGGGGACGAGAGGCTTGGCGACAACCCTGACTATGCAGTGCTCCACGCATCCATGATAAAGAAGGGGTATGTGAAGAACGTGCGCGACGAGTACAAGGTCGGGGACATCATACGCGCGAAAATCGTGGACATAAGGAACGGCGAGATGAGGCTTTCCACCGACGCAGAGAACATGGGGGCGATAAAGGCGTTCTGCGCAAAATGCCGCCACCCCATGAAGATTGCCGAGGCAGGGCTGGAATGCGAGTCCTGCGGCGCAAAGGACAACAGGAAAATCGCGAATGATTACAGGAAAGTGGTGCTTGATTAGGGGTGTGTTTATGGATATTGAGATAATAAAGAGCGAAAAGGATTATCTTGAGGTTATGATAAAAGACGAGGATATAGGCTTCATAAACGCCATCAAGGAGCTGCTGTTTGACGACTCTGACGTGGAGTTTGCGGCATACAGGCTCGACCACCCTATTGTCTCCTCACCTGTGCTCATGGTGAGGATGAAGAAGGGAAACCCCATCTCCGCGGTGAGGACGGCTGTCAAGAAGCTCAAGAAGCAGGCGTCAGACTTCAAGGACGCGCTTGACAATGCCAAGAAGACGAAGAAGAAGTGAAGTTGTGGCTACGCACGCGGCTAAGAAATTGCCGGAAACCCCGTCTGGCTTCCTTTCCAGCCAGTATTTCATCTACGGGCTGATTGTGCTTTTTTTGCTGCTTTATATCTTTACAGGAGTGTGGGTGTTCGGGCTGCTCATAGGCGCCTGCATTGTCTGGGTGGTGGTGCTTGAGTTTGCGCAGGGCACTGCCGAGCACGGCCTGAAGGACGAGATAAAGGAGACTGCAATCGCGCTTTTGCTTGCGCTGCTTGTTTGGTTCGGCGCATCTTTTGTGCTGCACACCTCTTCCCCGCTCAATGCCATTGTCTCATGCTCCATGCTGCCGCACATCTCGCGCGGGGACATGGTTGTCCTGTCAGGAGACAGGGTGCAGGCTGCGCTTGAGGAAGTTTCAACGCTTGCCAATATTTCGCGCGCGCAGGTGTATGAGAGCGGCGCGAAGGTTGCTGACGTGAACGGCTCGATATATTCCTATTGCGCAACAAGGCAGGATAGCGCGCTTTGCCAGCGCTTCATTTCCTCGCCTGAAAAATTCACGGAAAGGCACGGTGCGCTCACGTTCGCATATGAGAAGTGCGGCATTGTGCTCGACAAGACGCACGAAACCGTGTATGGCCCGTGCGTGTCCTACCTTGAGGTGAACGGGAGGCAGTATTACACCAACCTGTCAAATGACGTGGTGGTGTACCAGCCTAATGCCGGCGAGTACTACGCGCGCGTGGGGGACATCATACACCGTGCATACATATTGCTCAAGGACGATGAGGATGGGAAGACGTACTTCCTGACAAAGGGGGACAACAACCCGATATTCGACATCCAGGTCTATGACGCGGCAAGCGGGCAGGGCAACGCGCCTGTGGAAATTTCGCGCTCAAAAGGAAGGATACTTGTCGCAGTGCCGTACCTTGGCTACTTCAAGCTGTTCATCTCGCCCGCGGCAATTCCCACGCCTGAGGGCTGTGACCGCCATTATGCAAAATGGGATACGACGCAGTAGAAAATGGGACTGGAGCACGCGTAAACCCAATAGTATTCTGAATAAAGACACCATACTTATAGGTTTTTAAACACTTCTTTCCAGAAAAAGTGCATGACGGTACAGGCACAATTCTCCCCGAAAATCATCGGCCCGGGAAAACCCGGCTGCAAGACGCAGGACTTGATTAAGTTTGCAGGGCTGATTGAGAAGATTGACGTTAAGGAGGGGGGGGGCGAAGCTCGATTTGCATCTCCCTAAGAGCGCAGCTATCACTCCAGAGATTTGCAGGAAGTTCGAAAAGGAGGCGGGCTGCAACGAAAAAGACACGCCAGTTTCCGCCAAGGAAAAGCTGCTTAATTGCAAGTCAGGCGAATTCAATAGCGCTGTCGAAGAGGTTTACCGCTTCCATCATGAGAAGTACCGGAGTACCCCTTTTGCGATGCGCTCTGACGATTTTGGCGCCACCGGGGTGTTGAAGACATCGTTTGTTTGGGTAAACACGAACAATCCCGACGCCAGCCAAATCAAGAACATCAGGGCATCTGCAATAGAGGTACTTTCAAGCGCCTATAGCGACAATGCGAAGGCGATGGCGCGCATGTTCGCCAAATGGGGGAGCGAAGGTACCGGCATCCTTGTGAATCCATACTACGGCAAAGAAATCCAGATGGAAATGTCGGGAGATATCGTCTCCGGCCCAGCATTTTCGCTTGCTTATCTTGCCCCTCTTGAAAAGTCGGACTATTCGGTTTGGCAGGTAAGCAGGGGCATAGCCGCAGTCCCAGAGGGTGCCCTTGACTATACGAAGCGTTTCACTACTGACAATGTGATGTTTAATCTGGCTGTCCAGCTTGGCGTAGCCGAGCAATACCCGGCAACGGGACTCGGAAATAGAGGCGGCTGGTTTCCAAAACCTGTCCAGTTCAAGCCCACGTTTGGGAGGGGAATTGAGACTGAAACATTCGAGAAGACGAGCCGCATGCTGGATTCCGCAATGACGAAAATAAAGAAGGGCACCCGGCTTTATGCAGAACTTGTATGCGAAGAAGGCAAAAACCTCTATGATTGGATTGTGCTGCAGATGTCAAGCGTGGAATGGGCTGGTTTCACCCAGCCAAAAACCCGTGTCGGGAGCGACTGGATTCGCACCAAGCGGGTAATGGGTTTCGCGGACAGGAAGTTGGATGGAGTTTGTTTCTCCAAGAATAAGCCGAATTCCGAGATGGAGAAGTATAATTCCGAACACAAGGATTACCTGCTTGTCATCGAGGTCAGCACACTTGTGGATTTCGAGAAGCACTGGAAAATCAGCGATTATGGGAACGCTGGCGCGATTGTCTTTATTGCCCAGGATATATTCAACCCTGTCCAGTCGCATGTTGGCGGGCTGTTGAGGATGCTGAACATCCCGACGATGGCGTTCGACAAGGGCAAGGATTACGAGCAGATTGAGAGGCTGCAGGCGCTCGGCAAGGATGCAAAGCTGAAGGCAGTTGTGGACGAGTCTTGGTCGGTTGGCGGGCTGGTTAAAGTTTAACTGATTGCCAAGCTCGCATACGCCACTCCTTCCCCGCCTTCGCCTGTCACGACGCTTGAGTGCGTGTAGCTGAGAAGCTCGCACTTCTTTGCGCCTGCAAGCGCGCCGTAGATAAGCGCGCAGGCAATTGGCCCGTGCCCGCAGATGGAGAGGTCGCGCGCGTCAATCAGCGACTCGAAGCCAACCGCATCCATTTTCTCAAGCAGCGAGATTGCGCCTTCATCCTTCTTGCGCGCGGATTCCGCCGATTCGTAGTGCGTGAAGTCCGAGGAGGCGATTACTATGGCATTGCGCTTGAGCTTGCGCGCGGTTGCGAAAATTGCCTTGGCAAGGTCTTCCGTTGACTTTTCATCCTGCCACGCCATGCAGATGCACACTATGCGCGCATCCAAAGCGCACATCTGCAGGAAGGGAAGCTGCACCTCGCAGGAGTGCTCGCTTGCGTGCGCGGTTTCGTCGCGGCGCGCGATTTTGCCCTCTGCAATGATGGCGTCAACCAGCTCTGTGTCGCAGCGCAGAATGCCCAAGGGCGTTTTCCAGCCCTCGCGCGAAATCGAGATGGGCGTGCCTGCGCCTGTGTGGTTGGGGCCGATTACTATTGCCGTGATGCCTGGCTGCGAGAAATTGGCTGCTGATGCATAGGAATATGCAGCTGTGGCGCCGGAGTAGGCATAGCCTGCGTGCGGGCACACTATTGCGAGGCGCTCCTTCTTTTCCACCTTGCGCGAGGCGGCGTCAAGATAACCTTTCACCTCTGCGCGAAGCTGCGATGCCGAGGAGGTGTAGAATGAGCCTGCGACCGCGGGATATCTCATAAAGGGATTTCGGGCGCTAGCTTTATAAGAATGAAATCGGAAATTGGCGCATGGCTGAAAACATACTCTCATATTCGTTCAAGGCGTACAGGGAGAACATCAAGCTCATTTCATTTTTTTCAATACCCTCGCTCATCGCTTTCCTCATCCCCGCGATGGTGAATACGCCTGTGTTTTCCGCGCTGGGCGGGAGCTTCCTTAGGACAGGCAGCATCCCGGACATGTCAGGCTCTGACCTGGGCATCGTGATATGCGGCGTGCTGGCTTCGCTTTACCTTGTTTCTTTTGCCATCGTGAACATCAACCTCGTGATAAAGTCGCAGCGCACAGGCACGAGCGTGAAGAAGGAGGTCATCAAGGGGATAACAGGCTACACGCTCAACGTGTTCTCGCTTTTCCTGCTCGGCACCATCGCGCTCCTCATCATCCAGCTTGTGACTTTCGAGATGGGCGCGCAGAAGTGGCTTGCGCCGCTCCTTTCTCTCATCGTGTGGCTCCCGCTTTTCTATGCGCCCGCAGGGCTTGTGATTGACGACCTGCGCCCGTTCCGCGCTGCGCAGAAGTCGGTTTCCATGGTGATAAGCAAGTTCCCGTACTTCCTGCTCTGGCTCGCGATTGCGTTCGTGCTGCTTGCGATTTTCGACGGCCTGGCGCTCGCGCTTTTGCCGCACAAGATTGGCTCGCTTGTTGTGCTGCTCTTGAACTCGCTGCTGCTCATGCCTTTCCTCATAGTGCTGCAGACGCAGATACACATGAGCAAGTACACCATCCTCGACTGAGCATCTGAGGAAGTCCCGCTGGAGCCCCGACTCGGCGTCAGGCGCTCGGAAGCCATCTCATGTCTTAGGAAGTGATGAATGCCTATTTTTTCTTAACACATGCTCGTATTTTTAAACACTTCGTTGCAGGAAATGGGCGGGTGGTAGGATGATCGTGAACAAGCCGCAGGCAAAGTCTGTTTCATTATATAATAGGGGCGAAGAGGTCACGGTTGCAAAAGCGATATCCCTCATTAAAGGCGGATTGCCGGTTGCCAATGATGCCTCCTTTAAATGGGCAAATTACATGAAGAATTACGGCGGAAGCAAAGGATATCTGTTTGAGCCGCGGACAACCTTACATGAAGAAATTTCCCTTCTCCCTGAAATGAAGAATAAACGTTTTCCAGACAACAGCATATATGTCCAGCCCCTTACCAGCGTATTTCTTGCCACGCCCAAGCCCGGAACGCAGTTTGGCGAAACCATCATTTGGAAGGATGAATACGGCTCAATCGGGCTGGTCGTAGACAAGCTCTTTGCAGAGCAGGCAAACAAGCTCATTAAAGAGTTCAATTCAATCTCGATTGCGATGGCCCTTACCAAGGACAATTTTGAAATCGTAAGCTACAAGGGAAACGACATACTCATCAAATTCAAGGAAGATTATCTTACAGAGGCAAGAATCCTCAATCACCCGGTGCAATACCATGGCGACGTTGTCTTTTCGAACTTCGGCTCTGCGAATGAATTGACGCTCGGCGTGCCTGCGCACAGCGTATGGCTGCTGAAAGGCGGCAAGTTTGAAAAGGTCGAGATAGGGGAAAGCCACAGCAGGTTCTTCATATCCCAGCCGGAGAACCAAAGCATGAATCCGCATCATGAGTGGGTAAGCGCACATGACAGCGCCAGCCTGATGCTTAGCTATGTTGAGGTTCTCGCAGAGGAACCCCAGTTGTGCTTGAGCCCGACAAGAAGCACAGCCGACGAGCACGTGCTGCCGCTCATAGACAAGGCAGTCGAGGCGAACATCCAAAGGATGTTCCTGCCGGTGGAAGTGAGGCGCAAGTCGCTTTCGCCTGTGCTCGAGTTTGCTGGCGCGGAATGAACAACGGGGCGGTTCCCTGGCGATTTTCGGTTATTTCCAATTAGCTATAATTAGTGATGAATGGCGCATCAGACCGTTTTCCTTTCCCTTTACTTGAGCAGATTGGCCGAGCTGCCTGCAATCAGCGTCGCAGCGCCTGTTATTGCCGCGACCACTATGCCGCCTGCGATGAGCGCGTAGGCAGTGGTTATGTATTTTCCGCGCTGGTCGGACGGCTGGGTCTGCGCGAGGCCGTATGCCAGGCCGCCAAGCACAATCAGTATCACGGAGATTATGGGCCCGAGCTGAAGAAGAGTGCCCTCCACGCCTGTAAGGCTGTCCACTACTCCCATTCTTCCACCTCCGTAAGGCAAATGCTCAGCCAAGTGTTAAAATCCTATGGCAAGCCGCCCCCGTCTGCGGCTTGCCACACAGGCGTGAAGCGCGCGCGGCAAGGAATCGCTTATATACTTTTCCCTTTTTATACAGCGTTAGAGGTGGCGACATGCCAGACCCTTTCAGGTTCCCGATCTATAAAATCGACGAGGAAGAGGACGACGAACCGGACGAAGATGACGATTTCGACGAGGACTGGGAAGACGAGGACGAGGAGTAAGCCCTTCCCTTTTTCATTTTTCTTTTTTGTTCCCTGCGCTTTTTTTCTGCAAATGTCTTATCTGAGCAGAAAAAGTAAGGCTGGCGCAGCAAACGCTGCGCCGAAGGAAAAAACGCTTAATGCTTCACAGGCATGCGCGCCGGCTTGCCCTGGAACTGCTTGCCCTTCATGTTCATCTGCACCCTTGTCTTGTGCTTTGCCATCTCCAGCATCTTGATGCTGTCATTGTGCGCCTTTTGCGCTGCGGCAATGCTGGCAATGCTGTCCTCCTTTGCCCTTTCCTTTTGAGCCAGCTTCAACGTGATGCTCTCCACAAGAGCGGCCCTGTTCGCGGCTTTTACGGTTGCAGGGGTGAATGTTTGCTCAAAAAGCGTGAACTTCTTCCCTTCCTTGTCCCGCATGGAGCTGGCAGGGGTGTAGATAATCGATATGTAGAACAAGACTTCGGCCACAAGGCCGCCGATCAGCGCTGTCCATCCTGCGATTTCCCTTGCTTTCACGTTAACCACCCGCCAGTTTTATGTGGCAAAGGGTTTTTAATCCTGATTTGCCCGACCGAGACCACCCTAAAATCCACCGGAACCACCGGATGTCAAACCACAGTTTGACAGCTAGTGGAACGAAGTTCCACTGGAATCCTACCCTGTGAAGGTTTTTATATTGCAAATCGCCTGTTCTCCATTATGGCGACGATAGAAGAGGAAGTCATCCATTGGTGGAAGGACGAGAAAGGGGAGAGCCACCGGAACGCGCTTAGGCTTGAGAGCGACCCTGCAAGCGAGTCAAACGGCTTCCCGCGCGATGGCGTGATAACACTGCGCATCATGAACACTGCCGCGCAGCAGGCGATAAAACTCTCCCCTGACGAGGCGCTGCGCATCTCCACGCAGCTCCTTTCAGTGGCAAAGGACCTCATGCAGCAGAAGCGCAGGATGTGGAACGCGCACGAAGATTAGGAGGGGCAAAGCCTTAAATATATGGTATGTCATACCAACTATGGCTCGGATGAAAAGAGCCGGAGCTGGTTGCAGAAAGATGATGCACTGAAAAAGCTCCTGAAGAACTATGAATACTATGTGCCAAGCGGGGAGAGGATAATCGTCGAGGTATTGGAAGTCGACGACCCAAAATACAAGGACGGCATAATGTACACGTTCCGCTGCCTTTCATCCGATGACAAGACGCTGTTTGCGGTGGAAAACAGCCATGGCAAGCCGCACGTGCACCTGCGCGGCAAAAAGACAGACGTTGATTATGATTGGAAAGCCGCATACGCAAAATTCCAGGGAATGCTATCTGAGCGATTTGAAAAGAAGTGAAAAGGCGTTCATATGGTAAGATTGATTGTAAAGGATTGGAAAAGCATCTGGAAGGAAACTTACCACGACATTGAGAGCAGGGTTCCGCAGAAAGAGGACAGGATAATTTACGTGGAAAGCCTGGATGCCGCGCGCAAGCTGATGACGCGCGAGCGCCTGCGCATGCTGTCAGTAGTGAAGGAAAAGAAGCCTTCCTCGCTTTACCAGCTGGCAGCTGAGCTTGGCAAGGACATAAAGACAGTCCACACTGACGCAACCATGCTTTCAGATTTCGGCCTGCTTTCGCTTGAGAAGCACAAGGAGGGCGGCAGGGATTGCCTGCGCCCCATAGCCACGCTTCGGAAAATCACGCTGGAGCTTGCCGTCTGAATGAATTCACACTGATGCCCCAGCCGTGTTGGTCGCCAAACTTTCGCGCGGCTGGGGCAACCCTCCCACAAAAAGCAAATGGGTGTTTTTATGAAGAAAAAGAAAGAATACAACTGGCTTGTTGAGTTCGAAGCATTGTGCAGAGGTAACACTGCCTCGTTTGAGGAAACGGAGCGGGCAATAAAACAGGTGGAAAAAAAGAGAACGAAGCAAATCATGCACCAGCCTTAGCTACTTCTCCCCAATCGAGTAAACATCCGCCGCGCACCCGCCTTTCTCCTTAAGCTCGCCCACCACGCGCGCAAGCAGCATCGCCTTCACGCGCGCGAATTCCTCCTTCCCGACCTCCTTGTTGCACACTGCGTACCTGAGGTTCTTTACATTCGAGCAGAAAATCGAGTCGTGGCAGTTCTCCACGTTGTGGCAGTAGTAGCAGCCTGCTGAGGAACGCGCGCTGTCCACCTCGAAGCAGCCCTTCAGCTTGAACGAGTTGTAGCACTTGATATTGAAGCCCGAGTCAAGCACGAATGCCGAGCCGAAAAGATGCTCGGAGTCGCGCCCCCACGTGGAATATGCGGAGCGCTTCATGAATATGCAGCCGTGCACTTCCTCGCAGTCGGACGACCACATGACAAGCGGGCAGCCATAGACGTTGAGGATTGTGCCCTCGTGGAACTGGGAGGTGATGTACGCAATGCGGGAAAGGGTTTTGCCTGCGTTTGCAAGCGTGAACGCCCCTGCCTCCTTTTCAGTGAACTTTAGCAGCCGGGTAAGCGGGGCGCGCTCGTCAATGTTCACGTATCGGCTGTCAGGAAGCGCCTTGAGGTTTTCGTAGGATGCCGCCGGAATTTCGCCGCTTCCGAGCACTGATTGAACCTTGCGGATGCGGTAATTGTGGCGCAGCAGCCATTCCTTGAAGCGCGTGATATCGCCCATTTCCTGCCCAAGCACGAGCCTGCAAGTGGCGTCCCATGCCTTCTGCACGGGCGCGCGGCTTATCTTGCGCTCGAACTTTTTCGCGCATGCCTTTGCCTCCGAAGGAAGGACGGCAGGCCCGCGTGCAGCTTCCGTGAAAATATCAGAAAGCGAGGGGAGCTTTTTCTTCGCCTTAAGCTCGCTTCTCATCTGCTCAAGCAGGGCGGCTTTTAGCGGCAGGTACTTTTCCTTTGGAAGCGCAAGGTTGCCAATCATGCTTGCGGCGTTCCTCTGCCCGAACGAGAACATGGCATCCTTGCAGCCCACGCAGTCGTATGTGTAGTAGCAGTCGGATGAGGAAGTGCTTAGGTTCACCTCGAAGCAGCGCGCGTCAAAGGTGAACTGGTGGCTGCGCATGCAGTATTCGTCCTTGGAAGCTACGTTGCAGCCAAAAAGGTAGTTCGAGTCTTTTATTATCGTGGAACAGGCGATTGCCTTGCAGCCTAACACGCGCGCGGACTTGTAAACGTAGAACGAGTCGCTCACGTCGCTTGAGCCTTCCACGAACTGCGAGTTGCCGAACACGAGGTTGCCGGAATAGGCGAAGCGCTCGAAAGCCGCGCGGAAGAGAGAGTCGATGTCTTTTATGTCGTTCACGGAAAAAGGCGCTGGCTTTGCTGCAAATGCCTCGTCCATGGAAAGATAGCGTGCGGCCTGCGGAAAATCAGGAGACACCAACGTGAGGGGGGCGCCCGAGAGCGAGGATTTCGCGCTCCCCATGGGCTGCTTGAGCGCAAGCAGCCACTCCTCGCACTCCTTAAGCGCGCCTACCTCTCCGCCAAGTATCACCTTGCACGCTTCGCGGAAGTGCTTGTCGGCGTAAGCATATGCCTCGTTCCCGGTTGAGCCTTTCATGAACATGATTTCACCTCCAGGTTTTTATTGCATTCATTGGCCCTTCACAGCATTTACCAAATCCCAAAGAGGAGCAACCACGCGGTCGTCCACTATGCCATAGATGGCATTGAGCGAATTTTCAGCCTTGACTGCAAACGCCGTCATCTGCTTTTCCAGCTCTATAAGCTGGTTTATTGCTGAAACTACCTCCTTATCCAAAATGGCGCTAGCTTTGCCCAGCACAGGCGCTGTTTTTTCAGCAAGCAATCTCATGGCATCTGCCGCGTCCACGAAATTCCGAAGAGAAGATGCGAATGACTCATTCAGGAGGACATCCAACGAGTATATGCTCACCCTTGACTTTTCCGACAGCGCATCCATCCTCAATGCTGCTTCGACGAGATTCTTGAGGGGAGCGACAAGGGCTTTGTTCAACACCCCATCAACAAGACCTATTGCAGGAGCAGCATTCGCATTGAGGGCTTTTAGGAAGGTTTCGGGGTCTTCTTGAACGCGGGAGATGCCAAGCTGCTCTGAAGGTTCATGAATAACTGTGTTGTATGTATCTTCTAAGCAAAAATGCGTTCCCCCACCTATAGTTGTATATGGTTTTCTTGTTCTTGTTATTGCTTGCCTAAGCTCTTCACTGCTTATTAGATGGAATTCGTCACTTGCTATCAACCCCATCCAATTTGATTTCACGTATTCGAGTCTCGTTGGCAGCTTTCTCAAGAACCACTTGGAAGGGTCATTGACGTGAATAATATAGCCCATCTTGCCGTCTTTGTGGATTTCGAATGTTGGTCTTCCATCAGGCAGCCTTTCAAGCCTGATTGCCGGCTTCATTCCTTTTCCAATATCAAAATATGAAATTTCCAGCTCTTTCCCATTTTGCCAAAGTATTGACTGGGGCATCTCCACTCGATAGATCTCTCCTGTTTTCTTATCTATAGAAACATGATATTTGCCCTTATCTGCAGCGTTCGCTTCCAGGATGGATTTGTAGGGGGGCGTGAGACACAGCAATTCGTTGGACCTGATTGGCGATTCGCCCTCCTTCAGCTGGTCAATGGACGGCAGCCTGAAGCGCGTGCCAAGGTATATGGTCTGCGCGAGAGTGTAGCCTTTCGCTGGGTTTCCGAAGGGAATGAGTTTGTTATTCAACGTATTACCACCTTACACAACATTCTATTGGATGAGACTAATATCAATTCACTCTCCAAAAATGGAGAGTATTTAAATATAATGCGCGAAAGCCTCCTCATGGACCCGAAAAGGCTCGCTGAGTTCGGCCTGACCGAGGCTGAAGCGCGCGTCTACCTTGCGCTCCTGCAGACAGGCAGGGCGAAAACAGGCGCGATAATCAAGGTGACAGGCCTGCAGTCAAGCACTGTTTATGGCGCGCTTCCTTCCCTTATGCAGAAGGGGCTGGTCAGCTTTGTGCATATGGGCAAGATGAGATGGTATTCCGCAGAGCCGCCCGAGTCCTTCCAGTTTTTCATGGAGGAGAAAAAGCGAAGGCTTGAGGAGGTGCTGCCTCTCCTCAAGAAAATGGAGGCAGGCGGAAAGCAGGAGCAGAAAAGCGCGCGCGTGTTCGAGAGCCTGAAGGGCTTCAGGAGCGCGTTCAATGACGTTTATGTCACCATGAAGCCGGGTGAGGAGTATTACTTTTTCCAGGTGGACACTGAACAGCTCAAGAAAAAGCGCATCCACATGTTCTTCAGGAACTGGCATTTGCGCAGGTCGGGAAAAGGCATCAAGGTGAAGGGGCTGGCGGTAAAGGAGGCGCGCGAGGCAATGAAGGGAATTTACGAGCTGCCGCACACCAATGTGCGCTTTGTGGACGAGTTCCTTCCCACAGGAATGGTGGTGTACAAGGACAGGACGCTCCTTTTGGACCTTGCAGACCCGCCGTCAGCGTTTTGCATACAGAGCGGCTCGATTGCGGATTCGTTCAGGCGCTTCTTCGAGGCAAAGTGGAAAACGGCGAAAGAGTAGAGAAGTTGCAAAGAGAGTAAGAATGGTGTTAATTTATAAACTTTTCTGGCATAATAGTAAATGGTGTATTTAATGTTTAATCAAGGAAAAATGCCACCCATAACATCCCCGCCAAGAGAGTCAACAGGCGCTAAGGTATGGCATTTCTTCAGGTATGGAAAAACATTCTCAAGGCAGTACAGGGAGCAGATGAAAGAGGATGTCTACAGCTTCCGGGCAGAATTCAGGGTATGCAAAGAAAGAACAACCGATATTTATGCCATGCAGACTCTTCAAACCCAGGCAAATGCTCTTGACACCAAATATGATGGATCCAGGGTGGAGAAGTTCGTCCGCGGGCAAATCAATAATAAAAAAAATGGGATGATCGGATTTGCATTTCTCACCAATTTGTTTGGAACAATCGGGCTCGTGGCAATCGTTGGGGGCACAGGCTCTGTAATAGTTGCAGAGGGCGTTGGAGTATTGCTTCTTGCAGCAGGCGCCGGCTATGTCACCTATAAGCAGGCCAAGGCATTCGTTCAGGTCATAAGAACAAATAGATGGCTTGGGAAGGCAGAAAGGGTGGCAGATGCATCGATTCCGGAGATTAAGGATTTCTTGAAGCGCCGATTCTGGCTCTGAAAGGAACGGTTATTATATTTTTCCTCCTGCAAATTGCCAGCGGTTAATATGGAACTCTTCGACATTGCAATAATCGGCGCTGGGCCTGGGGGCAACTATGCCGCGCTCACTGCGGCAAAGGCAGGCGTTTCAGTCGTGGTGCTTGAGGAGCACGAGGCAATAGGCCAGCCCGTGCACTGCGGCGAGTGCCTCTCGCAGGCTGCCTGCAAGCGCCTGGGAATCACCCTTCCCGACGAGGCAATTTCGCGCGAGGTGAAGGGAATCCGCCTCATTTTCCCTGACAAGACCGCCTCTTTCATCACCGAGCCTGGCTACACGCTTGAGAAGGACAAATTCGAGCAGTGGCTTTCCCTCGAAGCGACAAAAGCTGGCGCTGCATACAAGCTGAAAAGCAGGGTGGCTGCGCTTGAGCGCGAGGAAGGCGGCTGGCATGTCACCACAACGGCAGGGGAATATTTCGCGCGGCTCATAATAGATGCCAGCGGAGTGGACTCGGCGGCCTCAAAGCTCCTGAACTTCAACCCTCCCCAGAAAACAGTGGTGGGGCTGCAGTATGAAATGGAGCAGGTGGATGTTGAAGGAGAGATGATGGACTTTCTCCTCTGGCCGCGCCTTGCCCCGCACGGCTACCTTTGGGTGATTCCCAAGAAGGATGGCAGGAGCAACGTGGGGCTGGTCACAAACGATGCGCCCAGGACGCGGGAGCTGCTTGAAAAGTTCGTGGATGAATACGGCTTGAAGGAGAAGAAGAGGAACAAGGCATTCGGAGGGAGGATTCCGGCAGGCGGCCCTGTTGCAAAAACGTTTGATGACGGCATAATGCTAATAGGCGACGCTGCAGGCTTCACCTCGCCAATGTTCGAAGGGGGCACCTCGCTTTCCATGACAAGCGGAAAGTTCGCAGCTGAAGTTGCTGCGGAGGCTCTCAAGAAAAACGACGTTTCAAAAGCCGCGCTTACCCCTTACGAGTCGAAATGGCGCGCAGCGTTCCCCAATTACGCGCGCCTCGTGGGCGGGAAGGAAAAGATGTACGGATTCACTGACGATGAGCTGAACAAAATTGGCAAGCTCATACCGCGCGACCTCACCATAATTTCGCAGGCGCAAAGGCTCCAAATAGGCGCAAGCGTGCTTTTCACCGCGCCCCAGCTTCTTGCCAAGGGCTTCATCCCTGCGATGGAAACACTGGGGCAGTCGCGCGCGGAGCACTTCGGGTGGTAGAAAAAAGAAGGCGCTATTGCATTATCGGGCCAGGTGCATGCCCGCCCAGCAAATCAAAGAAGTAATTGACATATCTATACAAAGCCGGTTCCTTTTCTTCCGGTTTTTTCCCATGCAAGGCCAGATTTTCGGCTTGGATGGCAGTGATTTCGCCAGTCAGCGCATCCCGCAGTTTTGAGGCTTCAAGTGCACTGTTCACTGTGCCAATGAGCCTTTTGGCATACCCATCCAATTCCATGTAGGATTCCGCCCTGCCAAGGGCATTGGCTGCATCCGCCAGGCAGCCGTCCGCCTTTCCTGAAATCTGCAACAATGCATCCTTCGAATCCATCCTTGCGCCAAGCGCGATTTCAGCGTCAAATCCTGCGTTTTGGGCGGCCAATCTCTTGTCAATTGCCTTGCAGATCGCGAACATGTGGATTTCAACCTTCAGGGCATTTTTCAACTTTGTGAATTCAGTTGGGCTTGCGCTGTTCACAGCCTTAAGGAGCCTTTCCGCGTAGTCTTTCAATTCTTGGCTGGACTCGGCGCTGCCCAGCACCGTGATGGCATCAGCCAGGCAATAGGGGATTTTTTTGGAAATCTGGGACAATGCGTCAATCGCCTTTTTCTTGCCCATTGCCCTGCATGCCGCAATCACGTAGCCTGTCCCGTACCCGCTGATCTTGCGGATTACTTCTGCAGCCTTGGCCTTGTAGTCCGGGTCCTTCACTTCCAGCAGGGCCTCGCACACATCCGTCACCATTTCCTCGCCGTGGGATGACACAAGCCAAACCGTGCGTGCGACGGTTTCCATCGCCCCGCCGGATTTTTTCACCGCCTTCCACCCTGCCTTGAACGCGCCAGGGCCGAAATCCGGGTTGCCGCAAAGCGCCCCCACCATAAGGCAGACATCCGCGCGCGTGCCATGGCTTCCTGCAAGCTCAAACAGGTCAACCGCCTTCATCAGCGCACTGCTCCCGCGGCTGGCTGCAGCCGAAAGCGCCCTGGCGAACTGGCCCAAATCGCCAGCCGGCCTCCCACTGGCTTCGTCCTCGGCCATGCATCCCTCCAATACCGCGCAAACCCTCCGCACGGATTCGCCCCTCTCCGCCAAGGTGCGCCCCTTCATCGCAGCGATGCGGATTGCGTGCGCGGCACCTGCAAGAAGGTCGCCATCGACCATTCTTGGGGCGTTGCCCAGCCTCTTTTCCAACGCATCTTCGTAGCTTTTCGCAAGCGCGCCCCGCTTTCCCATCTTGGCACCGCCTCCCAGCGCAGAAGCCACGGCGTCCATTAGTGCAATCGCATCAGCATCTGTCATTCCTGGCGACACGGCGTCCCTCAGCTGGAGGGCATCCCATTTGGTCATGCAAAGCGCGTTGCGCCTTGCACTCGCATTTTCCCTTGCGATTATCGCAAGCAGCGCGTCGCAGGCTCGGCACGCCCCAGCCTCGCCGCACCAGAAATCGGCCTCCACCGCGGCCCGCAGGCAGGCGAACCTCGCCTTCTTTGACTCGAGCTTGACGAATTCGCACGCCTTTTCGCCCAGTTCGATGCTTTTGGGAACCGGTTCGCCCTTAAGTTTCCTGAAAAAGAATTTTTTCACAAGCGCCTTCTGCTTTTCCTCTTTCATCAGGCGGGAATGCAGCTTTATCAGGGCGGGCATTCCCGTCTGGATGGCGCCGCGGAGGAGGAACGCCTCGAAATAGCGCAGCCGCCCCTCTTTTGCAAGCTGCTTGATTGAGGTGAAGGCGTTTTTCTCTATCCTATGGAACTTCTTGCCCATTGCCTTAGGCAACGTCTTGTGCATTCTTGCCCCTCCACTGTTATAATCTAATAAAAAACGTATATAATACGATACGATGCCGCGGCGCTTCCAGCCAGCCTGTCAGTTCTGCGCCCCGCGCCATTGCTTTCGTCCGCGGGCAGGAGTGCGCAAAAAGCTGCGGCTGGCAGCCCCTGCCTGGCCTCTCCCGCTTCCTTTCAAGCGTGTCTGTCTCTCCTTTTTAACCGTTTCTGCCATAAAAAGCACAATCTTGAGGTGGTAATTTGAAAATATTCGCATTAGCATTAGTGATAGTCTCCCTGTTCGCGGCAACTGCATTCGCAGCCTGCCCGTGCGGGACGCTGTCCACGCCTAACTCGGTCTGCACGCTTACGGCTAACCTGGTAGCGGGCGGGACGTGCTTCACGGTGGCGGCGAACAACGTCACCATCGACTGCAATGGCTACACGATAACCGGCCAAACTTCGTCCCTCACAGCTTACGGCGTCTACTCCACTAGGAACTATACAAAGGTGCTGAACTGCAAGATAAACAAGCTCGGCTCCGCAGTGTACTTTGCCAACGCGTCTTACGGGCTGATACAGAACACGACGGCCAACGTAACCACAGTAACCATGGTGGATTCCAAGGGCAATGCAATACATCTTGCCTCAGGGTCAAACTACAACACGATAACGAACGTGACCGCGTACAGCAAGTATGGCTTCGGCCTGTTCACGGACTTCGGGGGGAACCACAACAACGTGTCGAATGCGAATTTCCCAGTGTCATCCGCGGGAAGTTCATTTTCCATAAGGTCAAACCACACAACACTGAATGGCATCAATTCGCCCCAATGGGCGCAGATTGCAGGCACCTACAACACGCTCACGAACTCGTCCGTCGCAGACCTGTACTTTGACAACCTCTTCAACCAGAACGGCAATCTCAACAACGTGGCCTACGGGAACCGCATCTCGGGCATGCTGGCCTTCTACGGCTGGTACAACACCGTCTATTGGAACAACTTCACGAGCCCGTCCGGCACCTATGTCTATGACACCACGCCATCGCCGGCAACCTCGCACAACTACCTGAACACCACGATAGGCGGCAAGCCCGAGGGCAACCTGTGGGGCAACGTGCTCAACGGGAGCGTGGCGGTCACGGGCAATGTGTCGTCAGGCTACCCGAGCATGGCGCTCTACATTGGAACGGGCGGCAGCGGCTACCCATACACCAATACGACCGCGCAGGGCAGGATAGTCTGCATCAACACCATCGGATGCGCGGTCGACTACGCGCCCCTGACGCCTTACTCCAATTGAGGCGGCAGCAATGGCCGGCAAGAGCCGGCCTTTTTCCATTTTTTTATTTCCCCTTTGCTTTTTTCCAGATGCCAGCTTTTTTCTTCAAGCGCGGCATGTTTTTGCCCGCATGCCCTTTCCTTTTTCAAGCCTGCGCGCTTTTTCCTTTTGCCTTTTTTCCCCCTGCGCCAACCCAGGCGCGCCTAGCTGAATTGTGCAACAAGGCAGTCCAATCCATTTATAACCATTTCGACCACAAAAACATATCTTGAGGTGGTAACTTGAAAAAAATCGTATTAATTCTGTTGGCAGCGTCTCTTTTCATGGCAGCGGCATTCGCCGCATCCGTATCCATATCATCGGCAGCATTAGTAGGATGCGAGTGCGGAACGCTATCCAAGGCAAACTCCGTCTGCACGCTTACAGGAGACCTGGCAGCGAAGGGGACGTGCTTCACGGTGGCGGCAAGCAACGTCACCATCAACTGCAACGGCTTCACGATAACAGGCCCGGAAGGCACCACGAAAGCCGCGCAATACGGGGTCTACTCCGATAAGGATTACACTAAGGTGCTGAACTGCAGGATAAGCAGGTTCAGCTCAGCGGTGTACTTTCACAAGGCATCGTACGGGCTGATACAGAACACATCGGGAAACACGACCGCCAAACCGGCGGACAAGCAGGGCAATGCAATAGTGCTTGGCTCTGGCGCGAGCTACAACACAATAACGAACGTGACCGCCTCCAGCAAATACGGCTTCGGCCTCTTCATGGATTTCGGGGGAAACTACAACAATGTGTCGAATGTGAACCTGGCCGGGCCAAGCGACGGTTTATCGATGTCCATAAGGGCAGACCACACTGCCTTGAATGGCATCTATTCGCCAGGCTGGGCGCAGATTGCAGGCACGTACAACACGCTTGCGGATTCGAAGCTTGCGACATTGAACCTTGACAGCATGAAAAGCCAGCAATACAACCTCTATAACGTGATATACGGCAACACGTTCTATGTCAACGCCCCGGGCGTGGCGGCATTGAACATCTACAGCGGGAAAAACACGCTCTACTGGAACAACATCTCCAACCCTTCAGGCTCCTATGTAGACGACCACTCTGCGGGCTCGGATTGCCAGAACTACTGGAATACGACCATAAACGGCAAGCCAGAGGGCAACCTGTGGGGCAATGTGCTCAACGGGAGCGCGGTTGTCACGGGCAACGCCTCGTCCGGCTACCCAAGCATGGCGCTTTACATCGGGAATAACGGCAGCAGCGACCCCTACAGCAACACGACCTCGCTTGGCAAGATAAGCGGGCCGGCAGTGGACTACGCGCCCCTGACGCCCCTGGCATCAAGGCATGTGTCAGGCACGGTCGCCTACTACAATGCGCTTAATTCTTCAATGCAGAACGTGACTGTTTACCTGAAGCAGGGCGGCGTCACAAAATACGCTGCCACGACCGGCGGCTCAGGGTTTTATAACCTCCCATCCGTGGCGCAGGGAACATATGACGTCTATTTCTCGCTGCCGATGGCGCCAGGCTCGATAAACTCGGGGGATGCGGCGAATGCGCAGGGATGCAGCATGAACATCTCGCAGCCGTGGTGCTACGGAATCACCTTGCTTGCTATGGATGTCTATCAGAATTCCCCAAGCACAATCATAACCAGTGACGATGGAAGCGCGATACAGCAGTACTATATGTATGGCGGCAACTGGCAGAACAGCCCGCCCCCGCCTGGCAACTTCGTATTCACGCCAAGCCAGTATGCGACGGTGAATTACAGCGCTTTCCCGATACCTTTTGCGGCAGGCAGTTCCACCGCCGGCTATTCGGGCGTCACGATGACTGTCGGGGCAACTGACGTGACCCAGAATTTCGTGTCCCTGTGCTATGGGGACGCTGACCGCAGCTTCATGATCCCCCCGGCATCGACAAGGGCAGTGTCAGGCGCAATCACATATGGGCTTTCGGAAAACCAGATGCACTGGAGCCAGGCTCGGTCAGCTCGACGGATGCATCGAACGTATATTGGTTCCTTGGCTATTATGGCGGTGCCCCCCAATTGAGCGGAATCCAGATATTGGCCATAGATACCTACCAGAACTCGCCGAGCATAAACATAACCGCCGACGATGGTGCCGCAATACATCAGTACTATATGTATGGCGGCAACTGCCAGAACAGCCCGCCCCCGCCTGGCAACTTCGTATTCACGACAAGCCAGTATGGGACAGCCATGTATGCCAGCTCATCAATACCAGCAATGCCTTATGCGGCAGGCAGCGCCACAGCCGGCTATTCGGGCATCACTTTGACTGTCGGTGCCTCGGATGTGCCCCAGGATTTCGTGGCTGCCTGCTACGGGGACGAAAACCTCAGCTATCTCACGAATTAGGGCAATAAGGCAAACCGGGCCTGCGCGCCCGGCTTCCTGTTTTTCATTTCTTTCTTTCTCCAAGCCTGCGCGCTTTTTTTTGCTTTTTCCGCCTGCAATCGGCCTGCCGCCCTGCTTTTCCATGACGGAAGCCCTACCCCATCACCATCATCGTCTTTGTCTCGGTTATCCCTTCAATTGCCTGTATCCTATCAAGGAGCACTTTCCTGAACTCGTCCATGTCATGCGCGCGCACCGTTATGAGCAAGTCTGCCTCGCCGGTTATTATCTCCGAGCTTTCCACGCCGGGCACGCGGGACAGCGCACTGCAGATGTCCTGCTGCGTCTTTTTCATCCTCTTCAAAAGCGCAAGGTCGGCGAAAACCAGCACGTGCGCCTTGAGGCCGAAGCCCATCTTCCGATAGTTCTTTTTCACGGAATAGCCAGCAATCACTCCCTCCTTTTCCATGCCCTTTATCCTGTGGTGCACCGTGGATGCCGGGATGCAAAGCTTTCGCGCAATTGCGTGCATGCGCGCCTTTGCGTCCTTTTCCAGGATGGAAAGTATTTCCAAATCAGTATCGTCGAGTTTGCCTGCCATAGTTGTATAATTTCCAATAAAAGCTTATAAAAGTTGCTATTTTTTGGCATATTTTCAATAATTTCTGGATAAAATATATATAGTGCCTGCAGAAGCATCAATGCTGGTGATAATGTGGATAGGACAAAAAGAAAGGCATACCTGAAAATCACATCCGAAGCGCTTCGCTTCTGCACGGGCTATTTCCACGAAAATGGCTTCACGCAGCTCATGCCCGTGGTGCTCTCGCCCATCACCGACCCGCTTGGCCCCGACCCTGGCTCAAGCGTCATCAAGACAGGGGAGATAGAGTACCTTGGCCAGCGGCTCTGCCTCACCCAGAGCATGATACTGCACAAGCAGATTGCGGTGAAGGAGGGCGTGGAAAAGCTGTTCATACTCTCGCCAAACGTGCGCCTCGAGCACCCGCGCCGCGCCGAGAGCGGGAAGCACCTGTTCGAGTTCACCCAGCTGGACTTTGAAATCGCGCATGCCAGGATGGCGGATGTTTTCTCGCTCATGGAGGGCCTGATGTGCGGGGTGGCGAGGCATGTCTCCAGGGAATGCGCAGGCGAGCTTGCGCTTCTTGGCAGGAGGCTCCTGGAATTTTCCGCCCCCTTCCGGCGCTACACCACAACTGAGCTTGCCGCGCAATTCGGGGAGGATTGGGAGCTCCCTGCGTCGCTTGCGCACGCCTCCCCTTTTTGGGCAATCTCGCACAAGCGCGAGTTTTACGACAAGGACGACCCGGAGCAGCCTGGCATGTTCCTGAACTACGACATGGTTTACCCTGAAGGGTTCGGCGAGGCGCTCTCGGGTGCCGAGCGCGAGTGGGAGTATGAAAAAATCGCCCGCAAGATAGATGCGCACGGGCTGGACAGGGGCAGGTACGCCGCCTACCTTGCCCACGCGCGCGAGGGGCTTGTCCCGTCGGCAGGAGGGGGCTTTGGCATCGAGCGCCTGTCGCGCTTCCTGTCGGGCGCGCCACATGTGGGGGACGTGCAGCTCTTCAGGCGCGTGCCGGGCGAGGAGGTGGTGGCGTGAAACCGCATTGCCCGAGGGCGGGCATAATCACAATATAAATTCTGCGCACAGAAAACCAGAACGTGGGATTATGCCAAAACTTTCCGTACCCCGCTGCATGAGCACGCAGCACCCGGACAACGTGAACTCGCCGTTCTTCTCGGACAGCGAGGTGCTGGCAGGCGAGACCGAGATAAAGGAGACATACTATGTCTACTCGCACCTGAACATCACAGAACAGATGTGGGACTGCGAAGGCAAGGAAGTGGACAGCCGCGTTGTCGAGAAGCTCCTCTCGCGCTATCCGAAATTCTTCTCGGAAAACGTGCTTGGGCGCGATGTCTTCCTCACCTTGCGCGTGCCAAATCCCAAAGTGGAAAAGGCGCAGGGCAAGATACTTCTGGAAACGCTCGAGTCAATCCCGCTCAACTACGATGTTGCCGCCATTTCAGGGAGCACGGTGGCTCCCGTCTGGGAGGTGATACTCCCAATGTGCACATCTGGCGCCGAGCTTGACAGGATTTATGAGTATTACCAGAAAGTGGTGGTGGGCAAGAAGGACACCAAGGTTGGCGGCATCACGGTTAGCGAGTGGGTGGGCAAATTCGCGCCAGAGGAGATACGCCCCATCCCCCTTGTGGAGGACAGGGACTCGCTTTCAAACGCGGACAAAATAGTGGGCGATTTCCTCAAGGGCAAGCGATTTGACTACCAGCGCGTCTTCCTCGCCCGCTCCGACCCTGCGCTCAACTATGGCTCGCTTTCGGCAGTGCTCCTGAACAAGCTCTGCCTGCAAAGGCTGCATCATTTCCAGGAGAAATCATCCGTGGAAATACTCCCCATAATAGGCGTGGGCAGCGCGCCATTCCGAGGCAATCTCAAGCCCGGAAATTCACAGAACTGCCTGCGCGAGTACCCCTCTGTGCAGACATTCACTCTGCAGTCCTCATTCAAGTACGACTATCCTGAAAGCACGGTGCGAAGCGGAGTGGAGGCGATAAATGAAAGCGCGCGCAGCCGGCCCCTTGCAGTTGATGAGGAACTGGTGGATAGGATAGTGGACAAGGCGACACTGCAATACCAAAAGGAGGTTGCCGCGCTCTCAGGCCTAATCACCGTGCTTTCGCGCTACAACCCGTCCAGGCGCGCAAGAAAGCTCCACATAGGGCTTTTCGGCTACTCGCGCTCGCTTAAGGGAATCTCGCTTCCGCGCGCCATCCCGTTCTGCTCCGCGCTTTATTCCATTGGCGTGCCGCCGGAGTTGTTGGGGCTTTCCGCGCTCTCGGAAAAGGAGCTGGACACTGTGCGCGCAATGTACCTGTCGTTTGACGAGGACCTGTCGGATGCGCTTTGCTATGCAAGCAGGAAAAGCATGGAAAGGCTGCCAGGCGGCATGGGCAAGCAGCTTCTCGCAACGCTTTCGCGTTTCAGGTACGAGCCGGACGAGGAGTACTGCGAGGCAGCGGAGGAGGCGCTTGACATCGCGCTTTCGGACAACAGGGCGCGCCTTACGGACGCGATAATGAGAACCGCGTGGAAGAGGAATTTCATAGGATAGACTGAAAAGAAGCCTGAGCCCGCCTATTTTTCTTGTAACCGAACCTTTTCTCGTATTTCTTGTGCGAGTCGAACCATTCTAGGATTATCGAGACGACTTCGACATCATTTCCTTCAAGCGTGTAGACGAGCCGCCAGGCGCGCGTCAGGTCGTACTTCTTCGTGTATTCGCCAGGCCAATTTGCAGAGGGCACGCGCACGCCCAATAACGGGTTTTTCTCAAGCGCGCGAAATGCACCGGTAAGCAAGCGATAAAGCTCCTTTTCCTCGAAGGCGCCATCTTTCAATTTGTAGTACTCCTCGTAAACCCGCCTGTTCACGAATTTTACTTTCTTTGCGCGCGCATCCTCTTTCATACGAAATCTACCCCGTGCTTCTTCACGTATTCGCGAAGGCGTGGGTTCCAAAGCCAGGTGACTGTTCTGTCATCCTCAACAATGATTTTTCCTGAGTATTCTAGATAGTCAAGAATGGTTGTGTAGGTTGACCACATCACCTTCGTGGGAAGCGCGAGCCAGATCTGCCGTATTGTCTTGCCGCTCTTGTATTTGTAGAGCGCTTCCTCCACCATGAGGACTGTGCCCAGGCGGGGATACCTGTCGAGGTTGCGCGCGGAAAATCGGGGGTAGGATGGTTTTTTCTTTGCCATGGAGTGTATATCAGTTGATATATTAATAAAACCTGTGTCCATGGCAAAATTCGAGGGTTTTCAGATTTATAAACGAGAGTAGACGGTAGGATCAGCATCAAGCGACGCATCGCTCGATGTCTGATGCATTTTGCTCAAGCAAAATGCACATGCCAGTACTTGCGCCAGAAACTGCGACAACTACACGTTCCCCTTCTCGCAATGCTGCCACATGAAGTCAAAGTATTTCCTGTAGCCTTCGGCAATTTTGTCAGAGATTATTACCACCACCAGCGGCTCCTCGCCCCAGTACATGGATGCCACGCGGTTTGAGTAAATCTCAATTGAGCATGTTGAGGTAAAGTCCTTTGGCAGAAAGCGGTATTTGTTTCCTTTTAGCATTTTCGTTATCTTGTGATTCGGGTCCTTTGGGTCCTTTAGGTCATGATAGAATATGTGCCTGTAGTTTATCCCTTTCTTTATCCTCTCGCGCTCCATCTTGGGAAGGAAATATCTCCAACGCGGGTCCAGCCAGTTGCCCCTGCCGCCAACCACCCACAAATCCTTCCCTTCCCGTATCATGTCCCAGTACATGTTCTTCACTGAATCAATCCCCTTGTAGACGAGGGTCTGCTCCACTGCGGTGCTTGCTTCGTATTTGCTGACTAGGCTTGGAAGCACCTGCTCTAGCATGCTCTCCTTTTCCTTTACCAAGTCCATTAGCCGATGAGGCGTGATTGCCTTGAACCGAAGCACGCCCTCCTCGCTGATTTCCGAGCAAAGCCCCTTTTCCTCAAGCTTTTTGAGCGTGTCGTAGACATTCCGGCGCTGGAGCTTCGCCTCAAGGGCTATTCGGTTGGCAGTTGTGAGCCCCAAGCCTAGCAGAACTTCGTACACCTTGGCTTCATTGACCGCCAGCCCTAGCTTTTCCAATATTTCCTGGTGCATAACGTGCTTTACGGCGGCAAGTTTTATTAACCCTGCTTTTAGTGGTGTCAAACAACACCGCTTATATATAAATATAGGTTCTGTGAAATATGTGGTAGAAGAGAAACAGAAATGTATTGGAGGTTGATTGATATGGCGATAATGGCTGCAACAGACGGATTCCTCCTGCTAGCGGGCTTTTGGGTAGTGATGGTAATACTTACATACATTTTCGCCAAAAAGAAGGAGGACACGCGCAAGGAGTTCCTGGTGGCACAGCGCAGCGTGTCATGGTGGGTCGGCGGAGGGAGCATTGCCGCAAGCTGGATATGGGCAGGCGCACTTTTCGTCTCCACGCAGCAATCCTATGAAAAGGGGCTTGCTGGGCTTTTCTGGTTCCTTGTCCCAAACGTCATCGCACTTCTTATCTACTCATTCCTTGGGCCCCGCATACGTGAGAGGTTTGAACGAGGCTACACACTGCCACAATACATTGAGCATAAGCTTGGGAGCAAGGCAGTGCACACTCTGTACCTTGTCCCGTTCTTCTTCGGGCAGCTCATAGCAATCACTTTCAACATGTTCGCAGGCGCCACAGTGATGTCGCTGCTTACTGGCATTTCGATGGTGGCGCTCATGCCAATGCTCGCATTCATTTCGCTTTCCTACACATTGGTGTCGGGCATGAGGGCATCGGTGGTGACTGACTTCATACAAATGATAATGATACTTGCAGGCATTGCAATCATCGTGCCATGGACCGTGTCAGCCGCAGGCGGCATCGGAGCAATCGCGCCTGGCTTGGACGGCATTACACATACGTCAGGCATTTTCGACCCTGCCGTGGCGTTCAGCTTCGGCATAGTCACCTCAATCGGCCTGATTTCGCAGACAATATCGGACCAGCAGTACTGGCAGCGCGTGTTCTCAATAAACAAGAGGGAAATACCAAAGGCATTCGCAACCGGCGCGGTGCTTTTTGCCATTGTGCCGCTCGGGCTATCGCTTCTTGGCTTCATAGCCGCAAACCCCGCAATGGGCGTAAGCGTGCCTGCCGGTTCTGACAGCTCCATGATAGGGGTTGCAGCAGTGGGGCATTTCCTTCCAAACTGGGCAATGGCAGTATTCGTGGTAATGCTGCTTGCCGGCCTGACCTCCACGATGGACTCCGGCATGGTGGCTGCGTCCTCGCTTTGGGTAACTGACGTGGTGAAATATACTGCGCAAGAGCGCGCAATAATCACAAAAGAGCTCAATGGCATTCCGCTTTCCACGGAAGAGGAGATTGCAGCTGCAAGGAAGCTTGAGAAAAGAGCGGTACAGCACACGCGGCTTGCAATGGTAGGCATCACGCTCCTTGCGCTTGCAGTGGGCTATGCAGCTGTCTTCATCGCAGGCTTTGGGCTCACCCAGCTCTTCTTACTGAGCATCTCAGTGGCAGCTTCGATATCAGTGCCAACTGTGCTTTCGCTCTACTGGGACGGCCTGCGCGCAAAAGGGGTGTTCATAGGAAGCGGAATCGCCATTGCAGTAGGCATGCCCGCATTCATTTATTTCAACTGGGCAAGCAATACCACGATGATTGTTGCATCATCAGTGTTCATGCTTGTTGCAAGTGCGATGGGATGCCTGCTCACCCCCAGCCTTGAAAGGTTCTGGGCGGGATGGGAACAGTTCATAAATAAATCCAAATGGTGATATTTTGACCATGCAAACCCTTCAGAGCCTGAAAACCACAGTTGCCGAGCTTGACCGCAACTTCCGCGCCACCTGCCGCGCGGTACTTGGCGCGGAGATAGGAGGGATGGAAGAGCATGCGCAGTGGCTGTCATTCGGCAACGAGCCAATGACGCACACGAAATCACAGCTGTCGGGCAGGGAGATGTACAGTTCCCCGCCATATTACGCACCAGGCGGCAAGTGGATGGCGTTTGAAGAGGTGGACTTCAACAAGAAGTTTGCGCCGCTTTCCATCAACGAAATGAAGGACATCGACTCGATTGCGCGCGCAACGCAGGAGCGGTTCTTCTATGCAGGCAACATTTACTTTGGGAATTCGGGCTTCATCGAGCTCTCTTCGAACATAAACGACAGCTTTTACGTCTATAGGACATGCGGCAACGGCAACTCGAAATACCTTGCCTACTCCACAGTGGGGAGGCGCGACACGAGCGCATATGGCTGCAACGGGGTGGAAGAGTCATCGCACTGCATAAAGTGCACGCGCGCGTTCAAGAGCAGCCGCTGCTTCGAGCTTTGGATGAGCCAGAACTGCACGGAGTGCTATTACTCAAGCGACTTGACAGGCTGCACGAACTGCTTTTTCTGCTTCAATGTGAAAAACAAGAAAAACGCGATTGGGAACGTGGAACTTCCGCCCGAAAAGTACAGGGCAATCAAGGAAAAGCTGCTTGCGGAAATAGTGGAAATGCTGCGGAAAAACAAGTCTGCGCCCACATTGCTGCAAATTGCCCAGAAATGCAAGCCGCACAAGATTTCCCTTCCCGGTGCAGCAGTGCCTGCCGAGCCTGCGCCCTGCAGCAAGGAGGGGGTGGAAAAGGCATTCCTGCAGACAACGCAAATACTCTTTGGAAAACCGTTGGAGGGCGGGATAGACAGGTACGCCGCATGGCTTTCAAGGCGGACCAGAATCCCCCAAACCCGCGCGTCTGCGGCAGATGGCTCCACGCTTTACATTTCGCCTTATGCAAACTACCAGGACCTGCCAAAAGACAGGCTGTTATCCTCTGCGCAGGCCGCAGTGCACGGCGCGCATGCAAAGCTGACAGCAGGCGAGGCAGAGGCGCTCACACTTGCAAACGCGCACGAAAAAATCGGCGCGCTGGCATACTTCAACATTGAAATGATGGAAGGCAAGAATCTGAACTTGTGCGAATGCCAAATCGTGTCCGACTCCTCCAACTGCTACCGCGCCTCCTTCCTCCGGGCCTCCAAAAACTGCGGCTACTGCTTCTGGATGGACGGCTGCGCAGACTCGTTCGGCTGCTACGGGCCATTCGACACATTCTCGGCGATACACACGCACTACTGCAACACCCAGTCGAGAACGTTCGAGATTGACTGCTGCGGGCACTGCTACGACTCGTACTTCCTGCACAACTGCGAGAACGTGCGCGAGTCCATGTTCTGCTTCGGGGTGAAGAACAGGAAGTACTGCATCGGGAACGCGGAGCTGGACGCCGCGGCTTACGCGAAAGTGAAAAGCGCGCTTTGCGGGCAGATGTGGGAAGAGCTTAGCAAGAAGAAGGACTTGAAGTGGGACATCTACAATATTGGAAGCGGAAAGGCATGAGAAAGGCGCATCTTCAGCCAATCTTTTTGTACACTTTTTTCCTGTGCTCAATGTAAGTAATCTCTATTCTCTCTTCAGCCTCGTTTATGTCTGCTATCGCGCGATAGTCGCCTATGCGCAGCTTGTAGTCTGCCCTGCCGGAAAGACGCTCGAAAAAGTGGCGAGGATTATCTTTGGAATCCGCTATCTTATCAAAAATCCGCTTCCTTATGCTTTCTGGCAATCCGGCTAGGAAATCGAGGGCTTTGTTATCATAGATAACCGAATAGCTCATAAGCCAAGCCTCTTTTTGGCTTCCGCCTCGGTGGCGAAACTGCCGGCCTTTATCCTCTTGCGCGCACGCTCGATGCTATCTATTGCCTCGTGGCTGAGCTCGGGCGCCTTTTTCACGTTTTCAACAATGCTGATGAGCTTTGCCACCACCTCGTCATAGCTTTCGTTGCGGTACTCCCGGTAGCGGTCAAGGTATGACTTGGTGTGCGGGCGGAGCTTTATCGTGCATGCGTCCATGGGATCACGTATACCTTGGTATACCTAAGTGTATTTAAAGCTTGCTACATCAGCAAGCGGGATGTTGATGAAGGAAAAAAAATATCTCCTAGATTCGAGCTCAGAAACGGGGGGAATAAACGTTAGCAAATCCAATCCGCTCTGCTTCCATCTTGCTTGCCATGTTTAGTTGCCCTTTCTACTTACGCCCCCGTAAGTACTTACGACCCCATAAGTAATATAAATGCCGCCTGCAAAATCACTCCATGTACTTCGGAGTGGGCCCCAAAGAGCACAAGAAAGACCTCTACGGCTTTGACAGGGAATATGCTGAGCTTTGCGAAGCGGTTTCCTCGCAGAACCGGCTTATTATCGTCAGGGGCCTGAGGCGCACAGGCAAGACAAGCCTTCTCAACTCAGTCTATGCCAATCTTCCGCCAAGCAAGATTTTCATTGATGCACGGGAAATCTCCGGGAAGGGAAGCTCGGAAGTCTATTCGCATTTCATCACACGGCTCTCCGCCTACATGCGAAGCAGGAACATCCTCCACAATATAGCGGGGGCGATAAGCTCAGTGGAGCTGGGAGTGAAGTTAAGCGTCCAGAGGCAGACGCCCCTGCTTTCGGCGATGCTTTCCGAGATAGACGCGCAGGCCGGGAAGGAGAAGAAAACATTCTGCATTTTCATAGACGAGGCGCAGATGCTCAAGCAGTCCGGCTTCGATGCCTTCCTTGCGTTTGCATATGACAGGTTCAAGAACACGAAAACCGTGCTGGCAGGCTCGGAAATCGGGCTGCTCGACGAGTTCGCCGGTGAAAGCTCACGCTCGCCGCTTTACGGAAGGGTGAAAAAAACGATAACCACCAGGAAATTCGCCAGGGAGGCGTCCCTTGACTTCCTGCGCAGGGGTTTTGCACAGGCAGGAAAAAAACCGGCAGAAGCGCAGGTTGAAGAGGCAGTTGACAGCCTGGATGGGACCGCAGGCTGGCTTTCAATGTATGGCTTTTATGCCCTGTCCGAAAGCCACGCTTCGGCGCTTGCAAAAACCAGGCGGGAAGGCACTAAAATCGTCAAGGAGGAAATCAATGCCTTCATGGTGCAGCGGAGGGTTGCAGAGCGGCAATATCTCGCCATCCTGTCCGCACTCGCAACAGAGCCCCTCGCGTGGAGCAAGATACGGAATTATCTCGAAATCAGGCTCGGCAGGGGAGTTTCAGACTCAAGGCTTTTCGCATACCTTTCCGCTCTCGAAAGCTATGGGTTCATAGAAAAGGACGGCGGGCGCTATTTTATCTCAGATCCGCTGATAAAAGAGGCAGTGGGCGGTTCTGGCAGATGAATTCGACCGAAGGCGCCCCGCTGCAAGCAGCGGGGTATCATCGCCATTCGGTCGAAATATTGCCAACTTCGCTCCGCTGCAAGCAGCGGAGTATCGCTCAGTTGGCAATGAACCGTTCGCGCCGTTCCGATACCTCCGTTTTTATTCTTTCTCCCCTACTTATTTTCAGGTGGAGCATATGGACGCGCTGGCAACGGACTTTACGAAAATAGGGAGCATACTTGCCGGCGCCCACAATAACCAGCTGGTGAAGGTGCGCGGGTGGGTGCACCGCAGCCGCACTTCAGGCGGGCTTGCGTTCATAGTGGTGCGCGACTCGTCAGGCGCCATCCAGTGCGCGGTGAAAAAGGATGCGGTGGGCGAGGCGGCATTCGCAGCGGCGTCAGGCGCATACATAGAATCGTCGATAATGCTTGAAGGCGTTGTGAAGGAGGACAAGCGCGCGCCGGGCGGCTTCGAAATATCCGCATCGAAGTTTGAGGCGATTTCCCAGGGCGAGCCGTTCCCGATTGGCAAGGATCAGTCAACGGAATTCCTGCTTGACGTGAGGCATTTGTGGCTCCGCAGCCAGAAGCTCACGCGCATCATGCAGGCGCGCGACTACATCACGCGATACCTGCGCGAGTTCTTCTTCGCGGATGGGTTTTACGAGGTCGCCCCGCCCATAATAACGAAAAGCGCGTGCGAAGGCGGCTCCACGCTTTTCGAGCTCAACTATTTCGGCTCGCCCGCATACCTGTCCCAAAGCGGGCAGCTTTATTCCGAGGCTGTCATCGCGGCGCTTGAAAAAGTGTTCATACTTGCCCCGTCTTTCAGGGCTGAGCCGTCGCGCACGGTCCGGCATCTGGCGGAGTACTGGCACCTTGAGCCCGAGATGGCGTTCTACTCGCAGAAGATGAACATGGAGCTTCAGGAGAAGATGGTTGAGTTTGTCTGCCACAAGATGGCAATGGAGCATGCGCCCCTGCTGCAAGCGATTGGGCGCGACCCTGCAGACCTGCTTGAGGTAAAAGCCCCGTTCGAGAGGTTGCCCTATGAAAAGGCAATCCCCCAGCTTCAGGAGCTGGGCTTCAAGATAGAGTGGGGCCAGGATGTCGGCGCGGATGAGGAATTCGCGCTCACAAAGGACAGGAAGAACCCTGTTTTCCTGCACAACCACCCAAAGGACTTCAAGGCTTTTTACATGCGGGAGGACCCGGGCAAGCCCGGCACTGTCCTGTCGGCAGACCTTCTCGCGCCGCAGGGGCACGGCGAGATAATCGGCGGCTCGGAAAGGATTTGGGAGTATGACGAGCTTGCCGCGCGCATGTCCGAGCAGAAGATGCGCGAGGAGGACTACAAATGGTATGTGGAGCTGCGCAAATACGGCTCAGTGCCGCACTCAGGCTTCGGGCTTGGGATTGAAAGGCTCGCGAAGTGGATGCTCAACCTTGACCACATACGGGACACCATACCATTCCCGCGCGTAATAAACAGGGTTTACCCGTAATCCACACAATAGCACAATTGGCTTATTATTCTTTTTCGGCAATAATCCAATTATGGAAAAAGCAAGCGCATTTTTCACAGGCCAGAATGGAGAAAATGTTTCCGAAGGCAGCAAGGCACCGAAGAATGAAGATGAGCTTGACAAATACATCCAAGGCTTGAGGCAACGTGGGGCGGGACAGACGGAAAGCGGGAAGCCAAATGAATACCTTCTCGTCAAATTCGAGACGCCCTGGTGCGGGCCTTGCAAGAGGATGGGCATGGATGCCCAGGCAATCGCGGATGACAATAACAAGCCCTACGTTTTCTCTTATCTCGCGCTTGATATCGAGAAAACACCGGACTACACGCTAAGCAAGGAAATGAATGTTGACAACATGCCGGGCAACAGAATAGATCGCCTGACAGGAGACCTGAAAAATTCACTTGAAGCCCTTCTAGGCAGGGTTTACACGGGAATTGGCGATGACGGCAAAAAGACTGCGCTTCTTGACATGAAAAGCAGCGGTATGCAGCAAAAAATCAACGAAGCGGTGGAAAATGCAGGCAAGCTCAAGGTTGGGGCGCAACATCAGTTCACCCTGGACAAAGAAAAATACTTCAACATCACGAAGGACGAAAATGGCTATTGCCTTAACGCCGCCACCTTCTTTTACAACAAAAACGGGAAAAGCTACGGCGTTCCAATCTGGGCGATTTACCAGAACGGGGTGCGTGTCGACCAAGGGGAGGGCTATGACGGAACACTTCGGTTCAAGCTTGACTTCATTGAAAAGAACGGCAGGCTTCCGACCAAGGAGGAAATTTCAAGCTATAAGAGAAAAAACGAAGGGCATGGCATCATCCAGGTGCAAGGCAAGCCGCTCACTCACTGAACCCACACTGCCAGATGGGGCTTAGCCTGCCCAGAACCCATTTTCCACTTCTTTCCCGTCTTGCCTGTAGACATAGCCATGGGGAGTATCCCCTTTTTTTGGCTCGCCAAATTCCTCTGTCATGAGCCTGTAAAACTCCTTGAGGAAAAATCCGAAGTCAGCCATTTCCGCCTTGCCAATTTCAGGATGCGCCTTGCGCACGTTCCCAAGTCCATCAAACACTTTTTTCAGTTTCAAAGCAAGCTCGCTTTTTTCACCAATCCCTTCCTCACTTACGAATCGGGCATGCAGCCCGCCCAAATCCTCGGTTTTTTTGAATATCTCCCCGAGCTTTGAAGCGTCAATCTGCTTTTCGCCGTTTCCAGTCCCGCCCGGGATGCCGTCCGGACCTCTGCCAGCTGCCTTCTCCCTTTCCTCCTGGCTCGGCAGGCTTGCCATGTACGCCATCCAGACCTTGAACAGGTTCACGCCAGAGATGTGCTCCACATCGTCTCCACTGTACTCAAATCCGAAAACCTTCCCATTTTCGGTATATTTTGTTATCCAATGGGTTATGGTTGAGGCGAAATAATCCCCCAGCATTGCGCGCTGCAGGGCATTCTTCACCCGGGGGTCAGAAGCCGATTTGTATTCGTCCACAAATTGGGTGAAGTCCCGCGTGCCTGAAAGCAGGAGCATCCCATTCAGGTCGGCTATCTTCAGGGGCAGGGCAAGCTCAGTCTGGGCCCGAAGCGTGACAATCTCCGTAAGTTCCGCGTGCGTTCCGCCCATCATGGCAAGCCCATGCGCCCCTTCGCGTATGCCCAAGTTGATGGCATCGATAAACCTTGCCCCGAGGCTAGTGAAATCCTTGATTGCGGTTTCCATGTTTATCTCGATTTGGTGATTTAGAAAGGAGTAAAATGCCGTAGGGTATTTCGTCTTGTCCGTGATTTTCGGGAAATTCGGCGACTCATCGCCACCCATCTTTTCCGCCACGTAATTCATTCCAATGTAGCAGCCGAAAAACACGAGGAACTTTGGGTCAAGGCTGCCGTCCAGCAAAAGTGGGTTCTTGGGCACGTCCCCCTCTATCTTCCCGCTTTTTGCTGCCTCGTAAAAGCCGCGCACGAGCCTGTCTGAATTGGCAGAAAACCACAGGTAGAATTCCTTCACGTTGCTGCTTTTGGGGTCTGCACCGTAATAGCCCATTAGGAAATTGAGCACTTTGGGCGCCATCTGCCTTATTTGGTCAGCAGTCAGTTCAGTGCTGGGCGCGCGCTCCCGAATCATCTTTTCAGGCATGCAAATCATCTTATTTATGGTTAAATCGCTTTAAAACACCTACACTGTTCTTCCGCATTGCCCTAATCCCTTTTATCCTTTTAGTCCCTTTTCCTTGCCATGGATCCGCACGCGCTTTATCTGCTGTCAGTAAAGGAAAACGGCATTCCGCAGGCTGCTTATGACAAGCTCTCGCGCGGGGAAAAGGTGCTGCTTGATGGGCGTGATGGGAGATACTACTTGAAGGCAAGTGAGCGCGCGAAGTTTTCCGTGGTGCTCACAGGAGGCGCATTCGATGTCCTCCACATCGGGCATGTGCTCACGCTTTCAGAGGCAAAAAAGCTGGGAGATGTTCTTGTTGTGATAGTTGCAACTGATGAAACAGTCCAGAAGCGCAAGGGAAAAAAGCCCATACACGAGGCATCTTATCGCGCGGCAATGGTGTTTGCGCTCAAGCCAGTGGGCGTGGCGATAGTGGGCGGCGCGGACTTTCTTGCAACATTTGCGCGCGTGAAGCCGGATGTTGTGGCATTCGGCTATGACCAGAAGCCATTTCCCCTGCCCGACGGCTGCAAAAGCGCGCACCTTGAAAGCGTGAAAGCAGACCCAGCGCTTGCTAAGACGAGCAGGATAATAAGGGATTTGGGAATCTAGTAGATTAGCCTTTTTATACACTTCTTGGCAGAATAATGGCATGCCAGCCGGGATACCCATGGCGCCAAAGCCAGACCTCACATCAAAGCATTTCGAAGAGATGGCAGAGCTTTCAGACATCTATCTTACCCGCACGGCAGACGCAGTTGAATTCTCCGAGGACGGCCTTCTTTCCAACCTTCGCGCGCTCTACAATCTGTCAAGGCAGCAGGGCAAGAGAATGAAGAAGGCGCACGCGAAGAAGATAGAAAGGCTCGCGATTAACGCAGACATGCTTTTCCGCACAGGCGAGCCTGGCGAGAGCCATAAAGGCGCGGAAGAAGCAAAGCAGCCATCTAAGGCGCCACCCAAAGGCTTCATGCAGTCGGCCCAAGAATCCATGCGGTCCAAGCTTTACGACGTTGCCCTGGCAGTCCTATCGAGCACAACATTATCCAAGCAAGACATCAAGTCTGCAAAGCAAACAATAGGGGAGCTTGTGGAATATTACAAGAAACACGAATGTGCGGATGTTGACCTCATAATGCGCCTTCTTCCCCTGATTGACGGCTCGCTTGATGCAGGGAAATTCGGCGAAGCAAAAAAGCGCTCGGCAGAGCTTTGCTGCCTTCTGGCAGTGTCCGACCTGGGCATGTATTTTGCCAATCCATCCTCAATAGGCAGCGACCCTGCAAAGATAGCCGAAATAAAGGGGCACCTGTCAATGCTCGAAACGCAATCCATTATCCTTGACAATGCAACAAAAGCAAGCATCAGCAAGTTCATTGACAACGTCCGCAAATATTTGGATTACTCCAAAGCCTGGACCGGCTGGTATGTAGGCAAAAATTGTCAGCAGTTTGAAGAAACATACCGAAAAGAAACCGTATTTGAGCTGAGCCACGAGCAGATCAATGCCTATAATTTCATACAGGACGAAAAACTTGAAAAAAGGAACGCAGACGCAGCCATAATGAAATGGTTTAATGTTCTTTCAGGATCAGTCCATTCCGAAATTGCCGGAAGCACCAGGATCCCTGGCTCGGAGATTGACCGGAAAATCGGCAGGCTTTATGTCCAAACTGCCTTTTCTTACATGTACACAATGAATGGCTTCAAGAAGCTTGACGCCTGGGATGCGATAGGCAATGCAAAATGGCTGCAGCTTCTTGAAATGGCCAGCAACATGGAAATAATGGGCGTTCCCATTTCAACCCCAAACCAAAAGGAGGCTGCCCTCATCAAAAGCGTCTCAGAATTCGAGAAGGCATACAAGGATTTCTGCGGCAATTATCCCCAGCTCCTCGCAACGATTAAGATTGGCCTCTCTTCAGGCAATGCCGATGAAGTGACAAAGGGCATGGAACAGCTGTCCAAATACTATGTCGATTTCATGGTCAAGCAAATGGATGCGGCAATGAAGGTGGCGGATTACGACCTCAAGGGAATAAAGCTTGCGATGGCCCTATTTGACAAGGCAATGGACGTTGCCATGGTGGCATCGCTTGCAACAGGCGTGGGCGAGATGGCTGCTGCCGGCAGGCTGGCGCTCTCAGAGTCATCCGCCCTGGTCCGGTCGGCCGCTGCCAACTACCTCAAAGAGGAAGCCGCCGGAGTGGTGTCTGAGGCAACCGCTGCCGCACTTAGGAACTCACTTTCAGGAGCCTGGAGCATGGCTAGGGGCATGCTGGTGGAAATGCTTTCCAAGACCGGCGCCTATATGGCTGAAACCGGCGTTAAAAGGGCGCTGAAGGTCTCAGTATTATTCACAAGCCTTGGGCTTTACAGCGATTCATACTCCTCCAAGCTCATCTCAAACGCGCTTAACCGCGCCGAGCACAATCAGGTCGGCGGCCTGAAAGACCTTTTAAGCATACTTCAAACCGCAAGGAATTCTGCAAACGGCCAGAAATTCGCGGCAACGCTCGACCCTCTGCTCTCAGAAGTGGAAGGCAATCTCCATGCGGCACAGGAAAACCTCAAGAAAGGCAACGGCTCGGGAGTCAGCATCGAGGACATCGCAATGCTTTTCATCAAGTCTTTCGGGCAGATGCTTGTGTTGGAGACTGGCTTTGGCGCTGTAAGGACAGGCAAGAGTCTTGCGGCAAAGAAGGAAGGGTTCATGGCACCTGTGCCAAAAGCCACAACGAAGGCAGCATACGATCCGGCAGTTGCCATCTCATTTGCAGACTTTGCTGCCAGGCTAGAACAGAGCTGGCCGAAACAGGCGGGCATAATACTCAAGCGCCAGAACAGCCAGGAACTGTTCGAAGAGCTTGCAACTCTCAGCCCGGAGGCGCTCGAAATCTACATGAAATCCGTAGGCAGGCTGGGGCGAATACCCGTGGTCGAGCCTGGCAGGCAGGCCATGCAAGACCTGAATGATCCAGGGAATGTGCCGATGGTTGACCTCCTGTCAAAAGACGGCATACACCAGTTCAAGCTTGCAGAATCTTATCTTTCAACAATAGTTGGCATGTGCAAGCAGGCAATAGCAGATGCAGAAGCCAACGGAAAGCCAATCGTTTTGGTAGTGCCCCTGCGAGGAAGCTACTTCATCACAAGGACTGCGCAGCTTGCGATGTCCTACATGCAAGAAGGCAAGAAAGTGAAACTCATAACATATACCGGAAGCCCTTCAGATGGGATGACTGTGCGCAAAGGGCGGGTGAAACGGCAGGAAGGCCACCTCTGGGATATAGCGGAAGAATGGCAGAAAAAGGGCGGCGCCAACATTGTCATATTCGATGAGATAAGCTCTGGCTCGGCTGCAATCCAGCTCCAGCAGGCTGGAGCCAAAATAACCCTAAAGAATCCAGCAGTTAATTTCGATATCTTCTGCCTGACTACAAACATCAACGAATCGGTGCGGATGTCTACCACGTTTGGAATCAAGGGCCCCAAAGCCACAGAACAGGATTGCGCTGCTTTCAAGAACTACATGATGTCATTTACTTCGAAGATACGCGAAATGGTACTCCCTAGCAATTACAAGTCATTCCTCAATGACCAGTCAGCCGTGAGCCGTTTCCTCAATGATGCATCTGAACTGGAGCATTTCAACAATATCCTATACCTGTCCCAATTCAAGAATGGGCCTTCCAGGTTTGCGAGCGACTTCCTGCAGAACTGGGCAGAAAGCATTGACCTGCGCGACCGCGTGGCTGTCAGGCAGTTTGTGAATTGGAATAACGGCGCAGTTTTCAAGGCAGAGATAGTGTCTGATTTCAATCTTCTTGTCAAGAACGAGTATGTGCAGAAGCCGGCAATCGGTGTAAACAACGGTTCAAAATTCCCCAATTTCAACGGTTCAGTCCCAGCCCTTCTTTTCACCTAAACTGTTATATTCCTCACTCCTCTTTTTGCTGATTGTCGGTTGGCTCTCTCTGCAAAAGACCAATTCGTTTCCTGTC